>CABUZU010000007.1 GCA_902496125.1 uncultured Lachnospiraceae bacterium | reverse complement strand
CATTGTTTGTCAACAACTTTTTTTATTTTTATTTCTAACTTTGATTTTTAGAAATAAAAAAACGGAGAAGGAGGGATTTGAACCCTCGCGCCGCTATTAACGACCTACTCCCTTTCCAGGGGAGCCCCTTCAACCACTTGGGTACTTCTCCAATGCCTGAATCCGCATAAAAATCATGTCCATTTTGCTTTTTGGGCAAAATAAAACGGAGAGGATGGGATTCGAACCCATGCGCCCTTGCGGACAAACGGTTTTCAAGACCGCCTCGTTATGACCACTTCGATACCTCTCCATAACTTAATAAGTATTTTGTTGTTTGTGCCTCATGTGAAGCACGAGTAGAATAATACCATCTTTTTCACTATCTGTCAACACTTTTTTTAAATTTTTTTATTTTTTTTGAGAAGGAAACATTTCCTTCTCAAAAAAGTCAATTATAAAAGGCTAGAAGCGAAACTTAAATCTTCTGGTGTTGTAATTTTTATATTATTATAAGAGCCTTCTATGAGCTTTACATATTTTTTTAAAAACGTTTCAACAACCATCGCATCATCTGTCACTAAAATCTTCTTTCCTGCTTCTATACTCTCTTTTAGCAATAAATAAGCCTCTATTATTAGCTGTGCATCAAATGCTTGTGGCGTTTGAACGGCCCATAATGTTTTTCTCTCTGGCGTATGAATTGCGATATTTTCCTCATTTGCAACCTTTATCGTGTCTTTTACTGGCATAGCAGCTACACAAGCTTTATATTCATCAATTCCCTCAATACACCGATTAATAATCTCTTGACTAATTAAAGGTCTTGCACCATCATGAATTAAAACTCTTTGATAATTGTCTTCTTTAATTGCTAATATTGCATTTAATACAGAAAGATACCTTTCTGTTCCACCTGCTATAATCTTTTTTACCTTTGTTAAATGATAACGTTTTACGATTTCTTCTTCGCAATAAGATAGTTCATCTTCACCCGTTACCAATACAATATCATCTACTACACTTTCTTCAAATGCTTTCAATGAATAATATAATACTGGATATCCTTTTAGCTCCATGTATTGTTTTTGAATTTTACTTTTCATACGGCTTCCTTTGCCTGCCGCTAAGACAATTGCTACCGTTTTCTTCTTCACTATCTTTCCCCCAATTTTAAATTAGGAATTGCATTTAAGTCCCATCCACTTCTTGCGCCCTTTTTATACTCATAATAAGCCGCTGCGCCAATCATAGCCGCATTATCGGTACAAAGAATTGGTGCCGGAAAATAAAACTCTAAATGATTCTTTTTGCAAGCTTTACTAAATCCTTCTCTAAGCGCTGAATTAGAAGCTACTCCGCCTGCTAATACTACTTTATCATAGCCAAATTCTTTGGCTGCTTTTACTGCATGCTCACTTAATACATCTACTACTGCTTTTTGGAAAGAAGCTGCAATATCTGCCTTATTTACTTCTTCTCCTCGCATTTTACTTTGATTAATATAATTTAATACAGCTGACTTTAATCCGCTAAAACTAAAATCATAGGGTGAACCTTCAATTTTCGCCTTTGGAAATACAATTGCATCAGGATTTCCCTCTTTTGCTAATTTGTCAATTTTAGGACCTCCCGGATAGCCAAGTCCAATTGCCCTTGCAACTTTATCAAATGCCTCTCCTGCTGCATCATCTCTTGTCCTACCTAAAATTTCAAATTCTCCATAATCCTTCATTACCACTAAATGTGTATGACCACCTGATACAATTAAACATAAAAATGGTGGTTCTAAGTCCTTATGTTGAATAAAGTTTGCACAAACATGTCCTTCAATATGGTGCACACCAATTAAAGGTAGTTTTCTTGCGTAGGCAATCGCTTTAGCCTCTGCAACTCCGACTAATAATGCTCCAACTAAACCTGGTCCATAAGTTACTGCAATCGCGGTTAAATCATCCCATGACACTTTTGCATTAATCATTGCTTGTTCAATTACTTGATTAATTTTCTCAATATGCTTTCTGGATGCAATTTCTGGCACTACTCCTCCAAAAAGTGTATGCAAATCGATTTGAGATGAAATAACATTCGATAAAACCTCTCTACCATTTTTCACAACAGCTGCTGCTGTTTCATCACAAGAACTTTCAATTGCTAATATTAATACATCTTCTTTATTTTCTTGCATATCTATTACTCCTCATCATCGAATTTAAGTTCGATACTTTGACCATCTTTTGCCGTATTCATTCTAGGAAATACTTTTCGTATTCCATCAATATAATTACTTGGAAATACCAAAGAAGGGCTATAATGTGTAAGCCATACTTTCTTAGGATTTGCTTGTTTTGCTAGACAAGCTGCCTCATAAAACGTCATATGACGATATTCCTTTGCTTTTTCTATCTTTTCAGACTCTCCATACATTCCTTCACAAATAAATAAATCGGCTTCTTGTGCTTCTTTAGCAATAACAGGCACTGGTCTTGTATCTGTGCAGTAAACAACCTTTAAGCCACGTCTTGTCTCTCCTAACACCATATCCGGTGTATATTCTTTATCTTCATAAACAACCTTCTGACCTTTTTGCAAAACTCCCCAAAGTTGCTTTGGAAGATTTAGTGAAAGTGCTTTTTGAACATCAAATTTACCAATTCTATCAATGCAAACCGTATATCCATAACAAGTAATTGCATGTTGAACTCTAAAAGCTCTAATTCGATAAGGTCCAACACAAAACTCTTCTTCTTTTTCTGTTAATTCTTTATAAACAATTGGAAATGGCAGGTCGGGTGCAATGGTTCGAAGGGCAGATACGACCCTTTCTAACCCTTTTGGTCCTACAAGTAACAGTGGTTCTTTACGCTCTGCATTGCCAAGTGTTAACAAAAGACCTGGTAATCCACTAATATGGTCTGCATGATAATGCGTAAAACAAATCACATCAATTGGCTTAAAACTCCAACCCTTTTCTTTAATTGCTACCTGTGTTCCCTCTCCACAATCAATTAACAGACTACTGCCATTACATCTTGCCATCATAGCCGTTAATTTTCTGTTTGGAAGGGGCATCATTCCTCCCGTTCCTAATAAACATATATCTAACATCTAATTCTCCCTAAATTAGGACAATAGCTCTGTTTCATCTACAACTGTAACCGCAATCTGCATATTAGAAATCCATTTTTCATAACAAGATTCACATAAATCTAAATGATGATTTTCCCCATCTTTATTTGAAAAATATCCCCATTTTTTATCAATCGAAATAAAATCTTCCTTCCAAATATTATTTTCAGGCTTTATTTCTTTTTTACAGCAGTTGCAAATAATCTTTTCTAACTGTCCATTTTCATTTACAATACGCATAATAAGCCTCCTACCTTTATTTGACAAATACCAACTTGATACGACTTATTATAATTGATTTTCTTTATCAATTGCAATGGTAATTCACACCAACTGTTCTTTCTGAAAAATCAATGCATCTTCCAACGGATTATGATAATAATTTTTTCTCGAATCAATCTGTGTAAACTGCCACTTTAAATAGAGTGCAATTGCCTTTTTATTACTTTCTCGAACTTCTAGAAACCATTTTGACAATTGCCTTCTTTTTCCTTCTTCTTCTAATTTTTTCATTAAGGTATCTGCTACCTTTTTCCTACGAAAAGAAGGAATAACTCCTATCTTATGAATTTCCCCTTCTCCAGCTAAAATCTGAGTAATCAGATACCCCTTAATTTGTCCTTCTCCTTCACAAACTAAACACCAATAATAGGAATACTTTAGACAATCTTCAAACATTTCATAAGACCATGCATCTGAAAATATTTCTTTTTCAATTGCTGTAACTTGTGAAATGTCTTCCATTGTCATTTGACGAATCATTTATTTTTCTCCTTTAATTGTTGCTCTGCTTGAGATAATCTTAAATAATCTGGAACATGCTCTGTTGCAGTTTGTGTCTTTCCCATTTCATAATATACTTTACTAAGGGCTGCTACTACTGCTGCACGTGGTCCATTTGCAAATGCCGGTGCAAAAGAATATGGTACGTTACATTCTTTTTCTAAAATCTCTTGATAAGCCTTTACTCCATCGCCTAAAAAGTAAACCTTTTTTCCATATTGTTCTAATTCTTTACATAAATCAGTAAGGCTCATATGGCATTGTTCTTTTAATACCTTAAATTCTTCCGTATTCGAATAAATTCCAGTAAATACATTTCCTCTTCTTGCATCCATTAATGGACAAATAATAGCATCTGTTCCAAAAATTTGATAAGCCATTGCATCTAACGTTGGTACATGAATTAACGGTTTATTAAGTGCAAGACCTAATCCTTTTGCAGTAGCTGAACCAATACGAAGTCCTGTAAATGAACCTGGTCCTCCTGAGATTGCAATCGCATCGATACTATTTAAATCAATTTCTAACATAGATACAATTTCATCAATCATAGGCAGCAAGGTCTGCGAATGAGTCTTTTTAAATGTAACAGAATATTCTGCTATTACTACATCATCATCTAAGATTGCTACAGAAGCGGTCAATGTAGCACTCTCAATTGCTAATAATTTCATCTGCCTTATCCTCTCTTATCAATAATTCTATTTCTCGATAATCAGTTCCTTTTTCTAAATCTTTCTTAATCTGTATATGACAAACATCCTCTGGAAGTAATTCTTCAATTAAGCTTGGCCATTCAATTAAACATACCCCTTCTCCAAAGAAATAATCTTCATATCCAATTTCATACATTTCCTCTGGATCTCCAATTCGATAGACATCAAAATGGTATAAAGGTAGTCTTCCTTCTTCATAAACCTGTAAAATTGTAAATGTCGGACTATTTACCGGCTCTATAATTCCAAGTCCAGTTGCAAATCCTTGCGTAAATACCGTTTTACCAGTTCCAAGGTCTCCCTCTAAACAATAGATTTCACCCTTTGATGCTAATTTTCCAAGCTTCTTGCCCAGATTAAATGTTTCTTTCGTATTCCATGTATCTAACACTATTTTCTTCATTTAACGAAATCCTTTCTTTCTTACAGAAGCTGGAACAGTATGTTTAATATACTCTATAAATTCTTGTTCTTTTTCTCCTAACTGTTTTTTAGGAATAATACAAGCGTGTATAGGGTCTGACATCATGTAAATGGCTTTTCTTGTATTTACAAACTGAAAAATGATATCCCATTTATAGTAAATACTACCTTCACCTTGCGTTAACAAAATACCGTCTTTATTACAGTAATATTTAAATGGTTTTTCATAAGCTTCTTTGGTCTTTTTCATACGCACTGCACATTTATAATATAAATGAATAGGATTGATTACCGTAAATAAAAGCCCAACAAAAAGCAATGCAAGCGAATACTGTGTTGTAACCTGTCCAAATGTCGCAAAAAAGCCAATTAAAGCTCCTAAGCTAATAATTAACCATAGCTTTCCAAAAAAACCTGCATACCCATGATACAACGTAAATCCATATAAATCCTTTAATTTAATTTTTATATCGAAAGTCATAAAAACCTCCTTTTCGTTATTACAACAAAATCGAGTAGGAAGCCTACTCGATTTTGTTGTCTTACCTTTAGTATACTCGTAATATACTAATTACTCCATCTAATTTATTAATAGTTTCTTCAAATTTTCTTTCAGACATCTTAGTTGTTACAATTGCATATTCGTCCATTCCATCTAATTCATATGCTTTTGTAGGCTCTAACGTTTTAATAACTGCATCCTTATTAGAATCTCCTCTAAATCTTACAAAGAAGCGTTTCTCTTCATCCTTCCAATCAGAAAATCTTAATTTTTCTCTGTCCCAAGGAATACTTACTGAGCAGTGTGGATGCTTTGCAGCTTCAATAACATCTGAAACAACTGCTGCTGCTGTAGGAAGACTACCTGCTCCACTTCCATAAAACATTAAATCTCCAACTATATTTCCTTTTACTAATACTGCATTAAATACATCATTTACACTAAAAAGAGGACAATCTTCATCTACCATTGTTGGTGCTACCATTGCATAGAATTTATTGCCACTTCTACGACTAGTTGCTAATAATTTAATTGCCATTCCTGCTTTTTGAGCATATTTAAAATCTTCAGTTGTAATCTTTGTAATACCTTCTGTATAAATATCCTCATAATTGGCTTCTTTTCCATAAGCTAGAGAAGATAAAATTGCAATCTTACGGCAAGCATCATGTCCTTCTACATCGGCAGTAGGATCTTTTTCAGCATAACCTAATTCCTGTGCTTGAGAAAGTGCTGTTTCGTAACTGATGCCTTCTTCTCTCATCTTAGTTAAAATATAATTTGTAGTACCATTTAAAATACCTACAATTTCTTCTACTTCATCTTGTGCTAAAGAAGTACGAAGTGGACGAATAATTGGGATTCCGCCACCTACACTTGCTTCGAATAAGAAACTGATTTTTTTACTGGTAGCAATTTCTAAAAGTTCAGTTCCATGTGCTGCAACTAATGCTTTATTAGAAGTTACAACGCTTTTTCCTGCTTCTAACATTGCTTTTACAAATTGATAAGCAGGTTTTGTTCCGCCCATCGTCTCTACTACAATGGAAACCTCTGGATCTTGTACAATCACATTCACATCATGTACAATTTTATCTTGAATGGGGTCACCTTCAAAATCTCTTAAATCTAAGACATATTTTACATTAATTTCATCACCTGTTTTACAAGTAATTGTTTTTTTATTAATGTCTAGTGTTTTTACTACACCACTACCAATTGTGCCATAACCCATTACTGCAATATTAATCATGTCATTTTACTCCCTTGATAATAATTTTAACTCATGTATGCCTTCCAAATGCTCGATTTGTCCAACTAAATCGGCTACCTCTCTTGTTGTAGGAAGCACTTCAATGCTAATTGTTAAAGAGGCAATTCCATTAACTGGAATTGCTTGTAAAATCGTAAGTACATTTGCACGATATTCTGCAACAAGCTTTAAAACTGTCGACAATAATCCTGGAATATCATCCATTACAATCATAAATGTGACGGTTTTTCCCTGTGTATTTTCTCGAAATGGCATGATATCATCTTTGTACTTATAAAAAGAACTTCTACTAATTCCTACTTTATCAATCGCTTCTTGAACAGTCATTGAACTATTTAATTTCAATAACCTCTTTGCTTCTACTACTTTACGAAGCACCTCTGGAATTGCTTTTTTCTTTACAATATAATATTTGTTTTCATCTGTCATTTTTACCCTCACTAGATAGTCCGTATCAGAAGCACATATGTGCACTTGAAATAATATCACAATTTTTTTCAATATGCAACTAATTCTGTAACTTTAACCATTTTAAATATGCACTGATGAATGGATCTAAATTTCCATCTAAAACACTATCTACATTTCCCGTTTCAAATAAGGTTCTATGGTCCTTTACCATCGTATAGGGTTGCATAACATAAGAACGAATTTGACTTCCCCAGCCAATTTCTTTAATATCACCTCGAATATCAGAAAGTTTCTCTGCATTTTCTTGTTGTTTTAACAATAAAAGCTTTGCCTTTAACATCTGCATTGCTTTGTCTTTATTCATATGCTGTGAGCGCTCATTCTGACATTGAACTACAATTCCTGTTGGTAAATGCGTAATACGAACGGCTGATGAGGTTTTATTAATATGCTGTCCACCAGCTCCACTCGAACGATACGTATCAATTCTTAAATCATCTTCATTAATATCGATATCGATATCTTCTTCAATTTCTGGCATTACATCACAAGATACAAAGGAAGTTTGACGTTTACCGGCTGCATTAAATGGAGAAATTCGCACTAAACGATGAACTCCTTTTTCAGATTTTAAATAACCATAGGCATTTAATCCATTAATCTGTATCGTTACAGATTTAATTCCTGCTTCGTCACCGTCTAAATAATCTAATACAGTGCAAGAAAATCCTTTATTCTCTGCCCACCTTGTAAACATTCGATATAACATGCTTGCCCAATCACAGGATTCAGTTCCTCCTGCTCCTGCATGAAGAGTTAAAATGGCATTTTCTTTATCATATTTTCCAGAAAGTAACGTACTGATACGTACATCTTCTAATTTTTTTTGCAATTTATTAATGGAATCTTCAATTTCTGGAATTAGTGAAGCATCTTCTTCTTCATAAGCCATCTCTAATAAAACTTCAATGTCTTCATAAGATGATTCTAGTTTTTGATAAGTCTCTATTGTGTCTTTTAGGTTCTTTAACTCTTTTACAATCTTTGTAGACTCTTCAGGATCATTCCAAAAATTAGGTTCTTCCATATGCTTTTCAAGCTCTAAAATTCGATTTTTCTTCGCTTCTAAGTTAAAGTGAATCCCTCACTTCAATTAATGGCTCTTCAAATGTAGACAGCATATATTTAAACTGGTCTAATTCTACCATTATTTCACCTCTTTCTATCAAATGTTTTGATACCAGATTCTTAACCTTTTGACCCTGGTATCATTAGATTGCTCTACCACAACATTTTTTATACTTTTTGCCTGAACCACAAGGGCATGGATCATTTGGCTGGATTTTTTTACTTTCTCTTTTAACAGTACGACTTACTGCTGTATCATCCTTATTGGTACCAACTACTTTTACAACAGCCTTTCTTTCTTCTGGCTGTCTTGGTGTTACATGATATAAAAGTCTTACTGTTTGCTCTTGAATACTAGCAATCATACTATCAAACATATCAAAAGCTGCCATCTTGTATTCAACAAGTGGGTCTCTTTGACCATAAGCTTGTAAACCAATACCTTGACGAAGTTGTTCCATATCATCGATATGTTCCATCCACTTACTATCAATTGTACGAAGTAAGAAAATACGCTCAATTTCACGCATCATTTCTTGATTAGGGAACTCAGCTTCTTTTGCTTCATATAGTTTAACCGCTCTCTCTTTTAAGATTTGCTTTAACTGTCCTTTATTCATATCCTCTAATTCTTGTTCTGTAAACTTAAAGGACATTGGAATTGTCTGTGTTAAAAGTGCTGAAAGCTCTGCAAAATTCCATTCATCTGAAGAAGAATCCTCTGGAATGGTCATATCTACTGCACTATCAATATCATCTTGAATCATCTTGATGATATTATCTCTCATGTTTTCACCATCTAATACTTTACGACGCTCTCCATAAATAATTTCTCTTTGTTCATTATTTACTTGGTCATACTCTAATAAATTCTTACGAATTGCAAAGTTATTGTGCTCAATCTTCTCTTGTGCTTTCTGAATAGCCTTGGTTAAAGACTTATGAGAAATTTCTTCTCCTGGTAATGCAATAGAATTAAATATTCCCATTAACTTCTCAGAACCAAATAAGCGCATTAAATCATCTTCTAGTGAAATATAGAATTTTGATTCACCAGGATCTCCTTGACGACCTGCACGACCACGAAGCTGATTATCAATACGTCTAGATTCATGACGTTCTGTACCAATAATCTTAAGTCCACCTGCTGCCTTTGCTTCATCGTCTAATTTAATATCCGTACCACGACCTGCCATATTCGTCGCAATTGTTACCGCACCATGAATACCTGCCTGTGCAACGATACTTGCTTCTCTTTCATGCATCTTAGCATTTAAAACTTCTACATTGCGGATACCTTTTTTTACTAACATCTTATGAAGTAATTCTGTTGTCTGAACTGCAATTGTACCTACTAATACTGGCTGACCTTTTTCATGAGCCTTTATTACTTCTTCTACTACTGCATTGTATTTTTCTTCTTTTGTCTTATATACAGCATCTTCTAAATCCTTACGAATAACTGGTAAATTCGTAGGAACCTCTACAACGTCCATTCCATAAATATCTTGGAATTCTTTTGCTTCTGTCATAGCAGTACCAGTCATACCAGATTTCTTCTCAAATTTATTAAAGAAGTTTTGGAATGTAATTGTTGCAATTGTTTTGTTTTCTCTTTTAACTTTTACATGCTCTTTTGCTTCAATTGCCTGATGAAGACCATCAGAATAACGACGACCAGGCATAATACGACCGGTAAATTCATCAATAATTAAAACTTCATCATCTTTTACAATATAATCATGACCTTCATGCATTAAATGATGAGCTCTTAGTGCTAAAATAATATTGTGCTGGATTTCTACATTTTCTGCATCTGCAAGGTTATCAATTTTAAAGAACTGTTCTACTCTCTTGATACCTTGTTGTGTCAATGTTACAATTTTATCCTTTTCATTAACAATAAAATCACCATCTTCATCCGCATCTGGATCTTCACTCATAAGAAGCTCCATCTTTGTAAGCTCAGGTCTAAATGTACCCTTTTCCATTATTCGAGCAAGACGGTCACACTGGTCATAAAGCTCTGTGGATTTCTCACCACGACCAGAAATAATAAGAGGAGTTCTAGCTTCATCAATTAATACTGAGTCAACCTCATCGATGATAGCAAAATATAAATCTCTTAATACTAAGTCTTTCTTATATAAAACCATATTATCTCTTAAGTAATCAAAACCTAATTCGTTATTGGTTACATAAGTAATATCGCAAGCATAAGCTTCACGACGTTCATCATTATTCATACTATTTAAAACAACGCCAACAGAAAGTCCCATAAAGCGATGTACCTGTCCCATCCATTCAGCATCACGTTGTGCTAAATAATCATTGACAGTAACAACATGAACGCCACGGCCTGTTAGGGCATTTAAATATGCAGGAAGTGTAGATACTAATGTCTTACCTTCACCAGTCTTCATCTCTGCAATTCTTCCTTGATGTAAAATAACACCACCAATTAATTGCACTTCATAAGGTTCCATATTTAAAGCTCTCTTTGCACCTTCTCGGACTGCTGCATAAGCTTCTGGTAATAAATCATCTAACGTTTCACCATTCTTATAACGTTCTTTAAATTCTTCTGTTTTATTCTTAAGTTCTTCATCAGACAGAGCTTGCATCTGTGGTCTTAAATCAACAATCTTTTGTACAACTGGTCGAATTAACTTCAACTCTCGCTCACTATATGAACCGAATAATTTTTGGATCAGTCCCATTCTATACCTCCAGAATTTTTCTTTTACTTATTTTTAGTCAAAGTGTATTGTAACACTTCTTAAATTATTATTCAACCGATTCTATATTTTCCAATAAAATTTCTCTTTAACACTTGAAAGAAAACAAAATCTATGTTATATTATTGATAGATTATTTCTGTTATTTATTTGAATTGACAGACATTAATCTGGACAACTTATAGTAAAGGAGTGGATTTTATGCGTTTTATCATTACAGGTCGCAACATTAATGTTACAGAGGGACTTAAATCCGCCGTTGAAGACAAGCTTGGCAAGCTTGAGAAATATTTTAAGCCAGATACTATTGTTAATGTAACACTCAGTGTAGAAAAAGATCGCCAGAAGATTGAAGTTACTATTCCAGTTAAAGGAAATATCATTCGTTCTGAACAGGTTAGTACAGATATGTATGTATCCATTGACTTAGTAGAAGAAGTTATCGAACGTCAGCTTAAGAAATATAAAAATAAATTAGTAGCAGCTAAACAGAATGCAGCTGATTTTAGCCAAGCATTTTTAGAAGAAGAATTCGACAATGAGCCTGAATCCATTCAAATCGTTCGTTCTAAGAGATTTGCAGTTAAACCAATGGATCCTGAAGAAGCTTGCCTTCAGATGGAACTTTTAGGACATAGTTTCTTTGTTTTCCGTAACGCCCAAACAGATGAAATCAATGTCGTTTATAAGCGTAAAGGAAATAATTATGGTTTAATTGAACCGGAATGTTAATGAATTTACTTATAGGGGAAGCAAAACTTGCTTCCTCTATTTTTTTACCAATTCATCAAATATCGTTCAATGGATGCAACAGCATTTGCACCATCTGACGTGGCTGTTACAATCTGTCGAAGTGGCTTTGTTCTTACATCTCCTGCGACAAAGATTCCATCAACCGAAGTCTTTCCATCTTCTCCTGCAATAAGATATCCACTCTCATCTTGTGCAACTAATCCAGCAAAAGCCTTGATTTCTGGTTCAATTCCTACTGCAATAAAAATACCATCTACTCCTAACCTCTTATCTTCTTTTGTCTTTACATTCTGAATCTGTATAGACTCTACACTATCCTTTCCATCAATCTGTTTTACGACACTATCCCAGATAATTTCTACATTGGGTAATTCTTTTAATTTTTCCTGTAGACTCTTTGCAGCTCGAAGTTCATCTCTTCGATGAATTAAATAAACTTTCTTACAAAGTCTTGCTAGAAAAATCGCATCTTCTACCGCTACATCACCACCACCTACAACAGCAGTTGTTCGTTCTCTAAAAAAAGCTCCATCACAGGTTGCACAATAGCTTACACCCATACCTGCAAGTTCCTCTTCTCCATCAATTCCTAACTTCTTATGATGGCATCCACTTGCAATTAACAAAGCCTTTGTCTTATAATCGCCTTCACTAGTGTGTACTATTTTTACATTTCCACCAATCGTCACACCACTTACCTCTACCTCGGCAAACTTTGCTTCTAATTGGTCGGCATGTTTTTTGAATTTCTCTGATAAATCAAATCCATTGATTCCTGGCAGTCCTGGATAATTATCTACTTCATAGGTATTAATCACTTGACCCCCACACATATAATTTTGTTCTAATACAATGGTTTTTAACCTAGCTCTTTGTGCATAAATGGCAGCAGTTAAACCTGCCGGTCCTCCACCAACAATTACTAAATCATATATTTCACTCATCACAATACCTCCTAATGTGTCTAACTTAACTTACTTTTAATAATTTTGTCAACTATTTTATAAAATTATGTGGTATACTAGACTAAAATTTAAGCCAGGAGGTAAATTATGGATAAACCCGTTACAATTCTTACTGGTGCTTCTCGTGGAATTGGATATTCAACAGCAAAATTTTTAATTGAAAAAGGTTGCCCAATTGGCATCTGTTGCTGTAATCCTGAAAACGAAGTTTATTTACAGGAATTAAAAAATAAAGCAGAAAGAAATGGAGTCCCTTGTAGTACGTTTATAGGGGATATTGGTGATTATAATACAAGTCGTGAATTTATTACAAAAGTAAGAGAAGAAATTGGGGAAATTGAAGTCCTTATTAATAATGCAGCAGTTTCTCATATTGGACTGTTTCAAGATATGATGCCAGATGAATGGAATTATATTTTATCTTCGAATTTAACATCCGTTTATAATTGTATTAATTTATCTTTACCAGATATGATTCACAAGCATCAAGGAAAGATTATTAATATTTCTTCTGTTTGGGGCATTGTAGGTGCTTCTTGCGAGGTTGCTTATTCTGCTACAAAAGGAGGACTTAATGCACTTACTCGCTCTCTAGCTAAGGAGGTTGCTCCTAGCAATATCCAGGTAAATGCAATTGCTTGTGGTGCGATTGACACCGATATGAATAAATTTTTATCACGAGAAGACCGAGAACAATTAGAACAAGAAATCCCATATGGTCGTATGGGTACAGTTTCAGAAGTTGCTAGACTGATTTGGCAACTAATGGAATCTGATAATTATTTAACCGGACAGGTTATTGCCTTTGATGGCGGTTGGATTTAAAAATGGGGATGCAAAATTGCATCCCCACTTCTTTATAATACTTTACTTAAAAATTCTTTTAAACGTGGATTATCTGGGCTTTCAAACACCTTATCTGGCGTACCAGATTCAGCAATAATTCCATCATTCATAAATAAAACTCGATCTGAAATCTCTCTTGCAAATCCCATCTCATGAGTTACAATCATCATTGTCATACCTGTATCAGCAAGACTTTTGATAACGCTTAAAACTTCACCAACCATTTCTGGATCTAGTGCAGAAGTAGGCTCATCAAACAACATGACTTCTGGTTCCATTGCAAGTGCACGTACAATTGCAAGACGTTGCTTTTGTCCACCTGAAAGCTTTGTAGGTCTTACATCGGCTTTATCACGAAGTCCTACTTTATCTAACAAGTCCATCGCCTGTTTGTGTGCTTCATCTTTATTCTTCTTACCTAGAAGTATTGGTGCCATTGTGATATTTTCTTCTACAGACATATTCGGAAATACATTAAAATGTTGGAATACCATTCCCATCTTCTGTCTATGAACATTGATATCCACACCCTTTGCTGTAATATCTTCACCCTTTAATAAAATTCTACCAGAAGTTGGTACTTCTAATAAATTCATACAACGAAGAAGAGTGGATTTACCAGAACCAGAAGGTCCAATCAAACTTACGATTTCACCATTTTTTACTTCTTCGGTTACATCCTTTAATACTTCTAAATTACCAAATTTCTTAGAAATATGTTCAAAACGAATCATTTCATTATTGTTACTCATCTGCACTTAATCTCCTTTCTAAGTAAGCTACTGCCTTACTAAGTGTAAAGGATAGGATAAAATAAATAACACCTACTACAAATAGTGGTTCAAGTGTTAAATAAATTGCTCCATTAATACTACGATAAGCAGTCATTAAATCTCCTACAAAGAAAGTAGATGCAAGGGAAGTTTCTTTAATATCGGTTACAAATTCATTCGCGAGTGCTGGCAAGATGTTTTTCATTGCCTGTGGTAAAACAACCTTTCTCATAGCCTGCGAATAATTAAGTCCCAAACTTCTAGCAGCTTCCATCTGTCCCTTATCTACTGCCTGAATACCAGAACGAATAATTTCTGAAATATATGCAGTGGTATTACCAACTAAACCTACGGATACTGCCATAAATGGAGATAAATTTACTCCAATCTCTGGAAGTAAGAAAAAGAAAATATATAGTTGTAGTAATAGTGGTGTGTTTCTAAAAAGTTCAATATATGCGGTAGCAATGGTCGATAATACCTTATTCTTACTCATCTTCATAAGAGATAATAACGTACCAAAAATCGTACCAAATACTACTGCAATCAGTGCAAGTAACAAGGTATATCCGATACCTTTTATAAATAAATCAGAATACCTTGTTAGAATCATTTGAAAGTTATCAAGCATCTTTATACCTCAAAACCTTATTTATCGGTAATGGTAGAAGCTAATTCCTGTGCATCTACTACCCATTTGTCATAAAGTTTTTCTTCATTTACTTTTTTAATTACCTCATTTAATTTATTAGTAAGGTCTGTATTTCCTTTTTTAACAGCGATTACAAGTTCTGCTTCATCGTTTGTATAAGTAACTGGAGATACTGCTAATGAATCATCTCCTGCAATTACAGACTTAGCCATTACACCCTGTAATAACACACCAGCAGCCTTACCAGAACGTACCATCTGGATACCATCTGTTGTCTTATTTACTAACTGGCATTTACTATCTTTCATCTTATCTTGTACAATAGTAGCCTGTGCAGAACCATTCTGTGCTGCAATGGTTTCACCCTTAAAAGATTCTTCTGTAGAGTATTTTTCTAAATTATCTTTAGAAACTACAATTAACTGCTCTGCATCATCAAAATATGGGTCTGTAAAATCTACTACCTGTTTTCTTTCATCACTTGGATAGAGTCCGCTAATAGAACAATCAACTTTACCTTGAGTTACTGCTGCAAGACAAGCATCAAAATCCATTGGCTGAATATCTAATGTCATTCCTAATTGTTCTGCAATATAACGAGCAAGTTCCATATCAGCACCTACATATTTATCCTGACCACTCTTAGATGGGTCTTCAAATTCATAAGGAGCAAAGTCAGGAGATACAGAAACTCTTAAAGTTCCTCCACTTGCCTGTGTACTATCTGCATTTGCCTGTGTTCCATTTGCTTGTGTTCCATTTGCTTGTGTACCACTTGCCTGTGTTTCTTTACTATTGCTAGAGCAGCCTGCTAAGCTACCTACTGCTAATGCTGCACATAAAGCTACTGCTACTACTTGTTTTTTCATAATAAAATCCTCCTATGATTTCTTTGATAATATATAATGTTTAATTCTCTAGGTATACATCGATTGCTGACATTGCCATTGCCTTTGCAGCAATATGTAACAATCGATATGCCCCTTGTGAGTTAACAATCTTTAAAAACTCTTTTTCATGAATCCTAGCACTTGTTAAATTTGCTGTTCCTAACGTGCAATAACAAGTTGGACAACAATAGGACACATTTCCAATATCTGAACTTACCGCATGGTATAAATCTCCTGGTGTCAACTTTGTAATCCCTAAATCCTCTAAATTTGCTTTCATATAAGCATCAAGCTTTGCATCTCTTTTGAGGTCTGAATAGGTATTCTCTGCCCTTGTATATTTAAAAATAGTTCCAGTCATAAGCTCGGCTCCACGACCAATATTTAATACTCTTTCGACTACTTTTTCTAACCTCTCAACATTCCCAGCTCTGATAAAAATATGCATAGAGGCATGAGAAGGTATAATATTCGGTGATTGTCCACCATCCTTATAAATTGCATGAATTCTTGTCTCAGATGGCAATTGTTGACGAAGTGCATTAATTCCTGCAAAGGTCAGATTACAAGCATCTAATGCATTGATTCCTAGCTCCGGATTTTGCGAAGCATGAGAAGCCTTTCCAAAAAATTCAAATAAGAAATCCGTTATCGCTAAAGTCTTCGTATCAACACTTGAAACTTTATCTAAATGCATTTGAAATACTGCATTTAAATCATCAAAGGCTCCCATCTTAGCCATATTGACCTTTCTGCCATAGAGTTCTTCTCCGGGTGTTCCAATTAAAATAATCTGTCCTTTAAATCCAACCTCATCTTTTAATTTTTTTAACGCTAAAGAAGCCGCTACAGTGCTAGCGGCTATCCAATTGTGACCACAAGCATGGGCTACTTCATCACCTGATACTCCATATCCTGGCAAGGCATCATATTCCGCTAAAAATCCCACCTTCGGGCCATCATCATCTCCATATACGCAGCGAAATGCTGTCTCTATTCCTAAATAGGGATAAGTTACAGCAAATCCCATTTTTTCCATTAGACTTGCTAAGTATTTAGAAGAAAAATATTCTTTATCGCTAAGTTCTGGATGCTTAAAAATCTCATCACTAACTTTTTCAGCTAACGATGCAATCTCATCTTCTGCTTTTTTTACTTGTTGCTTTAATTGTTCTTTCATATTTAAATACCTCGAACATTTATCTTACAATATTTCTCTTACATTTGCAACAAATAAATCTATTTTTTCTTTATCTTTTCCTAATTTGTCGCTATATTCGACACCAGAAGAGACATCTACTCCATCTGGCTTTAGATACTTTATTGCTTCTTTTACATTATTTGGATTTAATCCACCTGCTAAAAGTAAAAGTTTCTCATCTCTTGGAACATTCTTTACAAGACTCCAGTCAAAAGTCTTTCCACCCCCAGGCTCTATTGCATCAAATACATAGCCTACAATTTGCCTACAATCATGATAGGTTTCATATTGATCCATATCTACAATATTAAAAGCCTTTAAAACTGGAATATGAATTTCTTCTAATAATTCCTTTGATAATTTGCCATGAATCTGCACATAGTCAAATCCTGCATCTTCAATTTGTTTTATCTCTTCTATCGACGGAGAAACTACTACTGCTACTTTTTTAATTTCATCAGAAAGTGCAACTATAATCGTCTTTGCCTTATCAATTGAAATATTTCTTTTACTTTTTGGAAAGAACAAAACCATTCCTGCAAAATCAACATGATTTTCATTTAAATAGCTTGCTTCTTCTGCTTTTGTCAAACCACAAATTTTTATCTTCATCTATTAAATCTCCTATGATTCATAGTATAACACTCAACAAAAAATCTTACAATCCCTCTTGACAAATTTAAATTTGTAGTGGTATAAAAAAAGTATCAAATTTAGGAGGTCTTTTTATGGCAATTTATGACGTTTTAGTGGAATCTATTAACCCTTGTGGCGGTGAAAAACATAGCCAGAAAGAATTTATTGAAGTAGAAACCGATGATCCTGTAGCTTATGTAAAGGAACATGCACAGTTTGATATCATCGATGTTACTAAGACAGACGATGGTGATATTACAATCACTACAGGCGACGGTAACGGATATATTACTAGATACGATTTTTCTGAATAAACTATTTATTGATTAAGAATTCTAGTATTTTAAAGCTACATAAATATTCAAGTTTTACATTTGCATCACTTAATGACTTCTTAGTTAATTCTTCTATTTTAGAGATTCGGCTAATTAAAGTGTTGCGATGAATAAACAATTTTTTCGATGTAGCGGACATATTGTTGTTGTTCTCAAGATAGGTTTTAACAGTAAGAAGATATTCGGTCATATCTTCCTTATCTGAACGAATAAGAGGACCAAGAATCTGTTCACAATATTCTTCCAATTCATCTTTTGAATTAGAGTTGACAAGAAGCCTTAGGATACCTAACTCATGGTAATGAAAGCTGATTCTTGTAGACTCTAATTTTTTGCCAAAAATAATTGCACTTTCACTTTCATTTACTGCCATCTTTGCTTGTGATATTCCAAAATGTGTATTACTATATCCAAGTAAAACATTCGTCTCGCTATACAAAAAATGATATCGAATAAATTCATCAATTTCTAAGCAAATTGTATCCAACACTGCTAAAAGATTATCCGAATGTGTTAAATGTTTTTATTTATGCAGATTACGACCATAGGCTCGTCAACTGCGTAAATGACTTACATCTTTATCCAGAAACTGCTAAAAATCTTATGAATAATGTAGATAAAGCAAGAAAACTCTACCATAAATTTTATACTGGATGTAGCTTTGAAAGTATTCAAGGAAAGAATCTTTTAATCGACAGTGGTGCATTTGGTCTAGATGGCTCTGTGCAACTTTTAAAAGAAGCAGCAATAAAAAAATTTAATCTTTAAATCATAAGAAAAAGGCGAGAAAATTCCTCGCCTTTTCTGTTATGAATTTTTTGCAATATCATCAATGGTAACCTTACTATTATGTGGTATTTGCTTCCACTCAACCTTTTTAAATAAAGCCACTAATTTCGCATATTTATCTACAATATCAAACAATGGCCATGCAAGGCAACAGATGATTTTCTTTTTTAAACTCACTTTCATAATACGTTTTCTTTCAATAAAGAATACATAAATTGCAATTGAAATATTTGCTATGTAAGCACCTAAACGATAAAACACTCGAATCCAAATCGTTAATGCTACGCAAAGTAAATATCCTTCCCATCCAGGCTGTATATCTACTAATACATTTCCTGTAAAATACCTTACAATCTTAGAAAGCTCGGTTCCATTTCTAAATGGATACAAATGTCCGCCTGCTATATAAAATGTAAATGGGAATAAAAATAAATTCCAAATGATCCATTTAAATACAGATATGACATTTTTAGGAGTAAGCTGTGCAAATGTATCAAAGGACATAAAACGATGACGAATGGTTCTCCACAAATAATTATACCATTTATCCGTTTCTTTATGTTTTGTATAGTGGTCAATGAAGATATTTTTAAATAATCCCCAACCACTTTCTTTAAACGCTTGTAAATGTCCTTTCGCCCAACGAAGTCTCTGTCTAAGTGCAACCTTTACATCTACTGGCTGTTCATCGTAAAAAATTGCATCATCGTTATAGGAAATTTCATATCCATTTACTACACAATCTGCTGTTAATGCTCTATCTTCTGTTAATGAAGTATACTTCCATCCATCTTTTACAATCTCATTTGCAAATAGGAACCCAGTTCCTTGAATATTGGTTGCTAGATGAAGCACGGAACGTGCTCTATGCTTACAGCGAATGGAACGAAGCCAATGAACCGCATATAAAGAGGCTACCCAGCTCTCATCAAAGTTTTTCGTACTTCGATAAGAAGTAATGATTTTCTCTCCTGCATCAAAGGAATCATTCATTCTTGAAATATAATCTTTCTTTAATAAATTATCTGCATCAAAAATAAAATAACCTTCAAATGCATCAATACCATAATCTCTTTGAATTTGTTCAAATAAATATTTTAATGCAAATCCTTTGGTGCGTTCATTTGGATTTTGATGTTCATAACAGATTGCTCCATGTTCTCTTGCAATTTTAGCTGTATTATCGGTACAGTTATCTGCAACTACAAAAACAGTAATTAATTCCTTTGGATAATCCTGTTTATGAATACTTTCAATCAAATTGGCAATTACGGGTTCTTCATTTCTTCCTGGTATCAATATCGCATATTTATGATAATTTTCGGCTGGTTTAAACTTTCTTGTAAAAAACAATCCAATGAGCCAATAGGGCCAATCTTGAACAGACAAAATCTTCATAAACATTCCGATTGCAGTAAATAAAAATAAGCTTCTTGGATACAAGCCACCTAAAAACCTTGCAATTGTGTCTAACAACGTCTCTTCCTCCATCGTTTACTTATAATCTTTCAAATAATCATACTTTAGTGTCAAATCATTTTTGCGAATCAGATTTTCTACCTGTTCGCTCTTCTTTTTTTGTTTCTTTGTCTTTTTTTCTTGTGTGCTCGTTACATAATCTTTACCATCATACCATGAATAATCAGAAAAGAATGCAATGCCTTCATAATCTTTACCTAATGCATCCTTAGCTAAATAATAGTTACTGTTATAATCAATGCCAAATAAATTTAATACGGTTGGCAAGATATTTGTCTGCATTGTTGTTTTATTAATATTTTTTGCCTTTACATCACTACTCCAAATAAAGAATGGCGTGTGATTAATTAAATTATTTTCGGTATTCTTATATTTATCTAATACCGTTTTATCGTTAATCGTATAAAGATAATGGTCTGCATACGCTACAATTACTGTATTATCATAAAGATTATTGTCCTTTAATGCCTGAATCAATAATCCTACCATATAGTCGGTTTCTGCTGCCTCTAGGCGAACAACTTGTTCTTCTGATAAATCAGGTACTTTATCCTCTCCGTATTTCATCTGTGCAACCAACTTTCCTACACCTTTTTCAGTTGTAAATGGTGTATGTGGCGTATAAGTAATAATATAGTTTAAGAATTTTTGACCACTTTCAAACATTTCATGATAAAATTTCTTATCTAAAATTAGTTGTCTATCTAACTCATATTCTTTGCCTTGACTGAACGTTTCCATCTTGTCAATCAAACTAAAGTAATTGTCATAGCCCCAACTCTTATAGTTAATCCCTCTTGAATAAAACTCACTGCTATTCATATGAAAAGCATTTACACGATAACCTTGCTTCTTAAAAAGCCTTGCAAGAGATTGATTAAATGTATTTTTACTTAAAGTATATACATTTTGATTATAAGAAATTGGAGTCGTAAATCCTGTATTTACAGCAAATTCTGAATTAAACGTAGAGCCACCACCGGTATAAATTGAATAGTGGTCTGTGAAGTTTAACGATTCGTTTCGAAGCTTATAGAGATTCGGAGTATCTTTTTTATTCAATAACCATTCATCCATTCCTTCAAGCTGTAAAAAGATAACATTCTTTCCTTCAAACAATCCAGTATAGTCATTCGTTTCTTTCGTATCTTTTGCATTATAAGTTTCTTCTAAGAATTTTTCGTCTTCTTTTGACATTTTTTCTTCAGGCTTTAGAAATGTAATATAAAAATTTCTTACTGTATATTCGTAAAGTCCTGCTACTTTAAAGCTCTTATTGCTATCGCTGAAATTGTTATAAACATTTCGGCCCTTTTCAAAGCTATTCCATTTTAAATTACTATTTGCAAGTCCCAATGTAAGAGGGGCTAGTAGATGTAGAATTATAAAAATAATTGCAATCTTTAAAATTTGCTTCCAATTTGTTTTCTTTCTTCCTTTTACTTTGGTTGATACAAAGATAGCAAAAACAAATATTACTGCTGATAACGCATAAACATATTTTGGAGCACTCTTAATCGTATCGAAAAGATAAGAGCTTCCCTCTCCTGCCATCTGTAATAAATTAAAGTTAAAATAAAATGAGGTGAACGGATAATAAATTCCATGCGTTAAAAACAAAATAAAAAATAGTAAAAAAATAATCCAGTAAAAAATTTTACTCCAAATGCCTTTTAAATTAATAATAATTCCAACAAAAAGCCCAATCCATAGTAATGTAAAAATATTTGGTCCAATGTAATAGAAAGGATAAAAATCAATTTTATGTCCCATGATACGAAGAATCAAATCCATTGACCAAAATAAAATTACCATTAGTAGAATTGGCATTTTCTTTGATATCTTTTCTCTTGTTATCATATTTCCTCCAATAAACGACAATACAAAACAACAGTGTATTATATCATTCGATTCTTATTTTTGCAACAAATAAAAAAAGGACTATTGTTTTCCAACAATAATCCCTTTAATTTTTATTTACCTAAAACTTCTCTTTACTAAGTTCATCAATTACTTCTGTAGTTGCTTCATATACACCTTTATAAGTACTTTCAGGACCACCCATCGTCAATCCTGGAATGTAATATAATTTGCCACAAGCATCTACTAATTCTCTTGCACCTTTTTTAATTTTTTCTTTGGACCAATCCTCACAATCGTATTTACCATTGTTAAGTCCGCCCATCATCGCAATCTTTGGACCATATTTCTTTACTAGTCCTGGCATATCATTGTCATCTACAACTCCCTGCCATACATCGATACCTGCTTCAATCATAGACGGTACTAAGGTAGCTGCATAAGAATCACTGTGATGTACAATAATCTCTACCCCATTTGCTTTCCAAAAACCATAAATCTTTTTGTAAGCTGGAAGAATAAATTCATCAAACATCTCTTTTGATAAAAATGTTGAACGTTGGCTTCCCCAATCATCATGATGGAATAATGCATCGGGATGAAGATGAGCAATTGTCTCCTTTGCACATTCAATTTCCCAATCTGCTAACCAATCAATAAGCTCATGCATTGCTTCTGGTTCTTCATAGAAATTAATCATTGCATCTTCCATTCCCATAAAATAATGCAATTTTTCAAAAATACCAGTTACAACCATCGCTGTTGCAAATTTTTCTTTACGATTTACTGCATTTGCTGCTGCAACAAATGGAGCCCAAGCTTCTTCAGGAAATTTTGTCTCAGGAGCTTTTAATACTTCTTTCCACTGAGTAACGTCCTTTAATAATTTATCTTCGCCTTCACATACTGGAAATGGTCCTGGGAAACCAGCTGGGAAGCTAATTTTAACTCCCCAACCATTATATCCTTCTGTACCTTCTGGAACATTTCCACAATAATTTAAGAATACTGGATCTACTAACAAATCCATAAATTCGTATTGATTTACAAAACGATCTGGATTTCCACCTTTAATGGTTTCCATAAAATTCTCTCTAATTGTTAACATAATTGTTCCCCTCTTTCATCAAACAATTAACTATTTATCTTTCTTTGGATATGGATCCCAAATGAATAATCCTACAGTAATTACTGCAAAGATAATTACTTCAATTAAAATTGGCATTTCAACTGCATTTCCTGTAAGTTTCTTTACAATCATTAACCAATAAGTACATAAGAATCCGCCACCATTCATAAGTGCCATAACGATTGACATACCAAAAGCTACGGTTGATGGAGGTGTCCACATACCAACAAGTCCGGTAAATGCTGGGAACCAACAAGAGAATCCAAAACCAACACAAGCAAGACCTGCATCCATGATAAGTGCTGTCTGTCCACTCCATACTAAGAATGCACCAAGTGTACAAAATGCCATACCAATTGGAATAATAAATCTTTTAATTTTAGCAAATAATGCACCAAAGATCATACCTGCAAACATACCTGCTACTGTGTAAATTGTGGTACCAATTGAAGCTGCTGCTGCTCCACCTGCTCCACGCTGGTCAAATAATACGGAAATATTCATCATTACTGGGAAATTTAAAACATTAAATAGTAATAAGAAGAAACCTACAAACCATACCATCCAATGCATTTTTTCTTTTTTAACAGGACCTTCTGCTGTCTGTACTGGTTGTTCAACACCTTCTGGTTCTGGAATAAAGAATGCTAATAGAAAACTTACTAAAGCAAATCCATGTCCCCAGAATGTCATCTGCCAACCACCTGCTTCTGCTAAGAATCCACCTAAAAGCTGGAATACAATACCGCCACCATTCATAAATAAGGTAGCCCATCCAAGATAAGTAGCCTGTTTTTGACCTTTATAGCAACCAATAATCAACGCATTTCCTAAAGGTGCGATAATACCAACACCCATACCAAGTAAAACACGAGTAAATAATACGAAATAGAAAGAACCACCTATAATAGCTGGAAGTAGACCACCTACTACTACTAAACCAGTACCTAAAATAGAAAGTGTCTTAAATTTCATTTTCTTTCCTGCTAAAGCACCAAAAATTGGTGAACAGATTAATGTCATCAATGTTGGTAATGTAGAAATGTAAGCATACATTCCATCACCTGCTGGTCCATGTTCTGGCCACTGTGCAATGAATGTTCCCATTGCTGGTGTTACTACGGTGATACACATACCCATTAAGGCTAAGCCAAAAATCGCCGCAAGATTAAGTGTCGTTGTTTCCTTTTGATTACTCATAACAACCCCTCCTTTTGTAAAGTAATCTTTTGTTTCTTGTGTTCTTATCATACCATCTGCTTAAATTTAAACCTATGTCATCTAAGTACAAATATCCCCTCAATTATTTTTATTTTTTTGTACTTAAATTGGGTTTCTTTTTGCAAATTCATGTCCATACTTATCAAGCTCGTCTAAATAAATGCTATTATTCCATTCTTCATAGCATACTCCATTTGGAATCGAGGGATAAAATCTACCTGCTGGACAATAAGTATCAATGGCTCTTCGAACTTCTTTACGAATTTCTTCTTCTGTAATATTTTCAACATCGATTTTAGGCCCGTCAATTCCACCGCACATTGCAAGTTTTCCATTGGTAACTTTTTGAATCTTTACAATATCATTTTGTGCAATTGGCCCTTGCCAAATGTCAACTCCTATTTCTACCATATCTTCTACAATTGGCTCACAAATACAATCCGCATGATGCATATAAATCATTCCACATTCATGAATAGTATCTGCAATTTCTTTTTGCAATGGTTTAATAATATCTCTCCATACTCTTGGTGGTAAAAATAGATTTTGTTTGCTACCCCAATCATCATGATAGAAGATAATATCTGGATGAACTTCTTTTGCCATTAAACGAATGTATTCGATTTTATAATCTGCAATTACACGAAGTAAAGCCTTCATTTCATCAGGATATTCTAAATAATTAATTAATGCATTAACCATACCCATTAAATGATGAGAACGTTCAAATAATCCTCCTGCACACATAACACCGACAAACTTCTCTTTTCGGTCTACACTTTGTTCTACTTGTTTTGCAGGTCCCCAATCTAAATTTTTAAGAGATGGAACTTTTACTTGTTCTTCCCATTTCTCAATATCTTTAATTACAGCATTCTCATCGGTTACATGAGGATGAGGTCCTGGAGAACCTGGTTTAAAAACATAAACCGTTCCCCAAGAATCTTTATGTTCTAATCCATCCTGAGGTGGAAGATCACCCATTAATACTGGGTCTGGCAATAATTCAATTGCATGCATAATGTCCCCGTAGTAATCAGGCTGTTGTCGATTAAAAATTGCCATCGCATTTTCTCTAGGTGTCATCATAGTTAATGCACTCCTTCCTTAATTACGTCCATAAAGTTTATTGTAGTACTGTAACGAATAGTTATATAATTCATCCCTAGCAATCACTTCTTGTTCTGGCTTACTCATATCCGTCATAATCCAAAGCATTACACGACCATTTTCACCAAAACGATCAACAAACTCTCTAACTTCTTTACGAATTCTTGCCTCATCCCAATCTGGTGCAATATCCATATTAAAGCAGAATGTCATCTGTTTACCATAGGTTGCATGTAAGAAATCAGGTTCATTAATACCAACCTGTGGAGTCCACATATCAATTCCCATTTCAATCATTTCAGGAACATATTGGATATTCTTACCACAAGAATGTAATTCAATAAATTTACCCTGTTCTTTTAAGAAATTAAAGAATCTCTTATGAGAAGGCATAATCTGTTCTCTAAACATTTCATTAGAATAGAAACCGCTTCGTTGAGTTCCCCAATCATCATGGTAAAGCACACCATCTACACGACCATAATTTTCAAAAATTTTCTGACAAGATTCAATCTTATAATCTGCCATTTTCTCGCAAAATTCGTCGAATAGTTCTGGTTCTTCATATAAAGCGATTAAACATTCATCAAAAGGCATCATTTCATGAAGTCGTTCGGTAATACCTTCTACACATTCATAAATATGTGGTCTATCAGGATCTAAGAATTTTTGTAATTTTTCACCATCTGCCTTAAAGTCAACTAATGATAAGTCCGGCCATTCAACTTCTTCTTTCCATTTTGCAAAATCACTAATAACACGAGTACCTGGTTTGGTAATCATTCCGCCTGCACTTTCAACCATCGTCCAATATACACCCCACCAATCATATCCATCGACTTCTGGAACTGGATGTTCTTCCATTGCATCTGGCCAAATGGTATTGCTTTCAAAGAAGTATGCTGGCATCCAATATGGTTTTTCACCCTTTACGCAACGAATATAATTTTCACGAACACTAATCGGTCTTTTTTCAATTGGTGACTTTGGTCTTTGGAATACCCATGGAAATGTACCAACGCCTTGCCATTCTTTACTGTAATCTCTGTTTGCTGCTACTTGCATAAATTTACCTACTGCCATATTAATTCCTCTCTTTCTAAGTTCCTCGTTTCTTTATGTCCTAATTATATAAAATTATTTTTAACTTTTTCTATGTCATCTAAGTACAATTTTGTAACAAATCTTGATTCCATATTTGTATACTTAATGTCTTTATTTTTTTTAGCATCTTTATTATAATAAAGATGCTAAATTTCATTTTTGAGAGGGGTTTTATTATGAAATTAAGTATGTGGATGATTGCAAATCGCTTGCACAATGTCGATTTAGACTTGTCACACATTAGCGATCACGCTCCAATAAATTTAAAAAGTGCTAGACGCACCTATGCTACAAATTGTGTTCATGTTTATCAAGATGGGAATGATTCGGTCTGTAAAAATGAAGAAGATTATTTTGTTATTAAAAATCTTGAAGCTTCAACAGCAGTCGAAATTGTTCAATCTGTCTTTGACTACTATAATGATTGGGATGCCTTTATCAGGGAATCTGCTGAAAATGGTGACTTTCAGATGGTCGTCCATAAAAGTTGGCATATTTTCCATAATCCCATTGTTTTAATGGATTCTAATTGGAATGTTTTAGCTCTTAGTAATCAATACGATGAAAATAGTGTAGACTCAGAATGGTTATATCTAAAAAAATACGGTGCTTGTTCACCCAGTATATATGATTATTTTCAAAAAGACCTTACTAACAATTTCATCTCTACCACTGCACAATATTATCATGTTAACAATCCTAAGATTACAGACTGTATTTCTTCTTTAATTGTCTATCAAAATAATATTTGCGGTCGTATCAATGTTTTAGAAAAAGATCGACCTTTAAACCGTGGGGATATGCAAGTTATTGATTACTTAACTAAGACTATCGCTTTAGCAATGAATGTACATGGTAATAAAAAAAATAAAAACTATCACTCGGTTTATCATGAATTATTATTAGGCCATTATGTCAATGATGATAGATTACGGTCTTGGTTAGATTATAAGTCTTGGTCACCTACTGAAAATTTTTATCTTTATGTATTGTCTACAACCATTCAAGAAGGAGACCCACGATTCTTTACACTTACTAGAAATCAACTTTCCCGTTTATTAACTAAATGCGAATTTACAGTTGTTGATAATAATCTTGTTATGATTGTTAGAAAAGAAGACCACGCTAAAAATCTTGTTTCTACTTTGTTAGACTTTAATAAAGATAGCCATTTTGTTATTGGTAAAAGTTTGCTTTTTCACGATATTTGCCAGTGCAAATATTTTTACGACCAAGTGCTTTTTGCCCTAAAACACAAAAAACAAGATGACGAGTCCATTATTGATTTTTATAATTATGCAATCGAATTTTTAATTCGAAAGAATACGCCAAACTTACTGATTAAGGCTTGTCATCCTGATATTGTTTCACTCTGGGAACAAGACAAAGACCGCTCACTCGAACGTTTAAAGACCTTTAAGGTATACTTAAATAACGAACGTTCCTTACTAAACTCTGCTCAAGAATTATTTATTCATCGAAATACAATGGTCTATCGAATTAATAAAATCTTAGATTCACTAACTACTGGTGATTTAGAAGATGTTTATACTAGAGATTACATGAAACTATCCATTCGTGTATTAGAAATATTTGCCAAAGAATTGTGATTTGAGTACAATTTTTTAATCGAATTATTCATTCTTTTTCGTATTTTGATTCTATAGTTATTAGGCTTTTTAAATGCTATGATAAACCTATCAAAGACGAGGGGGATTGATGATGAAGTATCCATTTAATGAAGCAGAAGAATTAAAAGATGTCGGTGTATTTAATGCAGTACCAGGTCCTTATGGTATGCCTACCTTTCCAGCTAGAAAATTTAATACACCAATTACTCCAATGGAGAATTTTGAACGAATTAAGGCCGGTAAGAAACCATTGTGGATGATGAATGTGCCTACTGATTTTAACGTTATTCAACCAGAAGTTATGCTAGATGCATATGCTAGAAATCATGGTGGAATCGATTGGTTTGGTATTGAATGGCAATATGAACCATTAACTGCTGCTGGTATGGTAAAACCTGGTACGAGAAGACTTTCTGATATTACTAATTGGGAAGAAGAAATTGTATGGCCAGATTTAAATGCTATCGATTGGGCAGCAGATTATGAGAAAAATTATGCACCAGTAGTCAGTAAAGAACGTCCTACCATGTTTATTATTGTAAATGGTTGTTTTGAAAGACTTGCCGATTTAACTAGCTTTGAAGACACTTTCTGTTATCTATTAGAGGAAGAAGAAGCTGTTCATGCCTTTTATAACCGTTTAACAAAATTCCATATTGATTTAATGCGTATTGCTAAGAAATACTATCATGCAGATATTATTACCTTCCATGATGATATGGGAACTCAGATTAGTTCTTTTATGTCTCCTGATACCTTCGAAGAAATTTTACTTCCTCATTATCAGGAAATGAATAAAGCAGCTCATGAAATGGGACTTTTAGTAAACTTCCATTCGTGTGGATGCGTTGGAAATCAAATTGAAAACTTCATTCGTGCTGGATTTGACTATTGGGAAGGACAAGATGCATGTAATGATAAGAAAGATTTAATGGAAAGATATGGTGACAAATTAGGACAGGTTAGCGTCTTTATGCCAGATCCTTCTTTATCAGATCAAGAATTTGCAGCTGTTATTGAACAACGTGTTATAGACCTTGGCAAGAAAGGTCGCTATATTACCTGGTTTGGTGATATGAATCCGGATAGAAAAGTAAATGGAGAGGAAATCATTTATACGTTATCTAGAAAGATGTATGAAAATGAAGAATAAATAGTGCAAAAAGGAGGCTTGTTTTTTAGCCTCCTTTTCCTCTACTCTTCTTTATAAATATCATGAAAGTCTCTATCAGAAACGACATAAATATCATTTGGATTTGTGATATTAAGATATCCGCCTGCATCAACATTCATCTTCCCTCCCCAATGGGAAATGGTAATTGCTTCTGATAATTTTATAAACTTTTGAATGCCTCCAATTGGCCTATAAATTTCTGGATTAGAGGTATCTTTCTGATATTTTTGATGAAAAACTTTCTCTTCAATAATCCATTCATTTTTATTTCCATTCAAATCTATAACTGGCTGGCCATTTTCATCGACCTTTGTTACAATCCAACTATCTTCTTTCGCTTGTGACTCTTTTTCAATGATTGGATTTTCTTTTGCATCAACATTCCAAGTAGTTACCCACTCTCCAATCTTTCCTTTTCTAGCAATCACACAGGTAAACTTTTTAGCAAAAATCACTTTTGCCCCTCCTGATAAAAGTTCTTTTACATAAGCTAAAACGTCATTTATCTCTTTCACAAATTTCCTCACTTTATAAAAATAGCATCATATACACTGGAATACTAACAAGTGACAACACTGTAGAAATGCAGGTTCCTTCTGCTGCTAATTTTTTATTTCCATCATAAGAAATACAAAGCATATTCACATTTCCAGCTACTGGTAAACTAATTAAAATTGTACATACACCTAGAATTACACTGTCAGTAATAAAGAATTGTAAAATTCCATAAATAATGGCTGGCCATACAACAATCTTACAGATAGAGAAAAAATAAAGCATTTTATTTTTTGCTGCCTCTTTAAAGTTTACTGCTGCAATTGTAGAACCTAATGTAATCATAGCTAATGGCGATGTTACACTTCCTACTGATGTCAAAAATTTTGTAATTAATGCTGGTACTGGAATTCCAACACTAAATATAATTAACGCAATTACTGCGGATAACATACCAGGACTAATCAGCTGTTTAAAATCAATTCCTTTGCCACTTTCATCTAATACCGAAACTCCATAAGAAAATACACTTACATTAAAAATCATCATAAATAATGATGCATAAAATGTACCAGTATCTCCATACATTGCATTCATAATCGGAATACCCATAAAACCTAAATTAGAATAGGTAAGCATTAATTTGTAAGTATCCTCACATTTAGTAAGCTTTTGAAATCCTGCTCCAAGTAAAGGTAAAAACACAAAGATAGCAACTGCCAATCCAAGTATAATAAATGCTTGCATTTTATCCGTGTCATCTTGTCCAATCGACGATGCAATGATAGATGCCGGCAATGTAATCTGTAATAATAATTTCGAGAAATACTTATCCGACACTTCATCCAAAATATGAACCCTATTGCAGACAAAACCTACTGCAATATAACCAAATAGCATAATTAATTGTGTTACTACTTCATTCATTTTAAATTCCTCCCTTGCAATACAAATGTATTGCGTAAAGAGTATATACCTACAAAATTTTATCGTCAAGTTTATTTTTTATACATTTTTTATCGTTTTTTTATAGATACAAAATGAAATTATTGCAGTAATAGCTTCTGTTACCCAAAATGCATGCCATACACCATTTACTCCAATAAGCATACTAAATACATAAGCCAATGATAACATTACTGCAATATAACGTAAAATAGAAATCATTAGCGATTCCATTCCTTTACCAAGTCCCTCTAATGCACCCGATGCGGTTACCGATACGGATGAAACAATAAAACCAATTGCTATGATTCGAAGGGTCGTGCATCCAATTTCAATTGTAGAAGTCTGTTTTGAAAACAGTCCAATTAAATGCTGTGGCATACTCATACAAAGAACAGTACCAATTGTCATGACTACTACAATAATTTCTAGTGCTGTTTTAAAGATTTTATTTACACGCTTCATCTCTCCTGCACCGTAATTATATCCAATAATTGGTCTCATTCCTTGAACTACTCCATTGGCAGTAAGGTATAAAAAGGTCTGTAATTTATAATAAGCACCCAGTACTAATACATAGCTTACAGAATAAACAGACAAAATTCCATTTAATGCAGATACCTGTAGTGATGGAAGAGCCATATTTAAAGTTGCTGGCATTCCAATAAGATAAAGCTTCTTACAAAGTTTCTTTTCAAATTTAATATCTTTTCTTGTAATCTTTACTGGAATTGGACGAACAAAATAAATTACAATATAAGCCACTAGTGATGCCACTTGACCAATCCCTGTTGCAATTGCTGCCCCTCTAATTCCAAGTCTAGGTAAAAATCCAATTCCAAAGATTAAAACGGGGTCTAATATGATATTAACAACACATCCAATCAACATACAAACCATTGAAGTTTTCATCTGTCCTACTGCTTGGAAAATCTTTTCTAAACTAACCGATGCCATAATCGGAATACAAAAAGCAAAAACAATATAAGAATAATCTAGCGCACTTGTAATAATTTGTTCATCTTTTGTAAACAGCCTTAGAAACATCGGCATAATTACCATTGAAACAATCGTTAAAAGTATACCATGAATAACATTTAAAAATATTCCAACAGAAGCTGCTCTATTTGCGAGCTGCCTATTCTTTGCCCCTAAATAATAAGCAATCGCTGCGTTGATTCCAATTCCAAATCCAACAGCAACTGAATTGACTGCGTTTTGGATTGGATAAACTAATGATAAAGCCGTCATTGTATCTTCACTAATTCTAGCAACAAAATAGCTATCAATGATGTTATAAAGAGCATTTACAAGCATGGAAATACTCATTGGTAACGCCATAGAAATCACCAATGGTAATATTGGCTTTTCTTTCATAAAATCTTGATTCATTTCTATCTCCTTTCTTTTTACACGCAAAAAAGCCACAT
>CABUZU010000006.1 GCA_902496125.1 uncultured Lachnospiraceae bacterium | reverse complement strand
CATCTACTTGTTGATTGCAAACCACAACTTAGATTGTCCGATGCAATCAAAATATTAAAAGGAAATACAGCAAGATGGTTGTTTTTGAAACATCCTGAAATTAAAAATCAACTTTGGGGTGGACATTTATGGAATCCTTCCTAATATGTATTGACTTTGGATGAATTTCCGATGGGTGAAGGTGGTATTAACCAAAAAAATAATAGATTTTTTACTTGAATAATTAAAATCTTGAAGAAAAGTATAAAAAGCCAATATAAAATAATAAAAAGATAGAGAGGAATACGTTATATGAAATTTAGACCATGTATTGATATCCACAATGGCAAAGTAAAGCAAATTGTGGGGGGAAGTTTAACAGACGAAGGCAATAATGCAACAGAGAATTATGTTTCTACACAAGATGGAGCCTTTTTTGCCAATTTTTATAAGAAGGACAATTTAAAAGGTGGACATATTATTTTGTTAAATCCTGCATCTTCTTCCTATTATGAAGCAACAAAAGCACAGGCTATGCTTGCACTTTCTGCTTGGAAAGGTGGAATGCAAATCGGTGGGGGAATTCATGCCAAGAATGCTTGCGAATTTTTAGATGCAGGTGCATCGCATGTAATTGTTACATCTTATGTATTTAAAGATGGCAAAATAAATGAGACCAATTTACAGAGAATGGTTTCAAGTGTTGGAAAAGAGCGATTAGTTCTTGATTTAAGTTGTCGAATGAGAGATGGAAGTTATTACATTGTAACAGATCGTTGGCAGAAATTTACCGATGTAAAAGTTACGAAAGACCTATTAGATGAATTATCTCTTAGTTGTGATGAGTTTTTGATTCATGCAGTAGATGTAGAAGGAAAGCAACAAGGAGTGGAAGAACAGCTATTATCAATGCTTGGAGATTGGAATAAGATTCCTGTGACCTATGCTGGTGGAGTGAGTAGTTTTACAGACTTGGAAAAGGTAAAAACATTAGGAAAAAATCATGTAGATGTAACAATTGGAAGTGCGTTGGATTTATTTGGTGGAACAATGAAGTATAAAGAAATATTGAAATATGTCTAAGATAATAAAAAAGACTGTGATTCGGCTGTCACAGTCTTTTTTATTACTTAAAAGAAGGGTATGAAAAACTATCTATATTCAAAACTTGTTATCTATTTGTTATGACCATAGTATAGCATCTACTTCTTTAAAAACAATATCCATTTTATAAATTTATTATAAATTATCACTAAATTTAAAAGAAAACGTTATCACCAATTTTTACAGAGTTTTTATATTTTTTACCTCTTGCATAAGAAGCAGAACGGAAACTCTTACGGTTTTTGATGTTGTTTTCACCTGCTAAAGCGTTCTTTACAGCTTTTAAACAAGTTTTCTTAGGTTTATTAATATGTTTTTTAACATGCTTAGCTACTGAAAACTGGCTTTTCTGATATACTACACCATTGATGGTGTTAGGATATCCTTTACTTTTAACACGATTTAATACTACGTTTGCTACTGCTAAACAGTTTTTGTAATGAGTTCCTGCTTCTAAATAACATACAGCAGCCATTGTTTTGATATCTTTGTCAGATGCCTTAACTGTTTTAGATTTTGCTTCAACAGTCATGGTCTGAGTTTGGAGTGCTCCAAAAGTTAATAATGCGAGTAATACTAATATTATAATTTTTTTAATTCCCTTATTTTTCATCATAGTTACAAATTCCTTTCAATTTTTAACGAAAATGTTATAGTTGTTACAAATTTGTTACATTTCTGTTTACTTCGTGTATCATAACAGTTTTTTTACAATCTGTCAACCTTTTTTTAGCTTTTTGCTTGCATAATCAACCAACATTAGATAAAATAGCCGTGTAATTAATTAATTTATTTATTTTTTAAGGAGATGTACGATGTTAGATTTAAAATTTCTTAGAGAAAATCCAGATATTGTAAAACAAAACATTAAAAACAAATTTCAAGACCATAAACTTCCTTTAGTAGATGAAGTAATTGCATTAGATGCCGAAAATCGTAAGACTCAACAGGAAGCAGATAACTTACGTGCTGAAAGAAATAAGATTTCTAAAGAAATCGGTAAGCTTATGGGACAAGGTAAGAAAGAAGAAGCGGAAGAAATTAAGAAGAAAGTAACAGAAGCTTCTGCTCATTTAGCTGAACTTGAAGCAAAAGAAAGCGAACTCCAAGAAAAAGTTTTAAAGATTATGATGGTAATTCCAAATATCATTGACCCAAGTGTTCCAATTGGTAAAGATGATTCTGAAAACGTAGAAGTTCAAAAATATGGAGAACCTGTTGTTCCAGATTTTGAAATTCCTTATCATACAGATATTATGGAAAAATTCAATGGTATTGACTTAGATGCTGCTCGTAAGGTAGCTGGTAATGGTTTCTACTATTTAATGGGTGATATTGCTAGACTTCATTCAGCAGTTATTTCTTATGCTAGAGATTTCATGATTAATAGAGGATTTACTTATTGTGTACCTCCTTTCATGATTCGTAGTGATGTTGTAACTGGTGTTATGAGTTTTGATGAAATGGATGCAATGATGTATAAAATCGAAGGTGAAGATTTATACTTAATTGGCACAAGTGAACATTCTATGATTGGTAAATTTATTGATACCATCGTTCCAGAAGAAAACTTACCTTATACTTTAACTAGCTATTCACCATGTTTTCGTAAAGAAAAAGGTGCTCATGGTTTAGAAGAACGTGGAGTATATCGTATTCACCAGTTTGAAAAACAGGAAATGATTGTTGTATGTAAACCAGAAGAAAGTGCTGCATGGTTTGACAAATTATGGCAAAACACGGTAGATTTATTCCGTTCTTTAGATATTCCAGTTCGTACTTTAGAATGTTGTTCTGGTGATTTAGCTGACCTTAAGGTAAAATCTATCGATGTTGAAGCATGGTCTCCTCGTCAGAAGAAATACTTTGAAGTTGGTAGCTGCTCTAATTTAGGAGATGCACAGGCTCGTCGTTTAAAAATTCGTGTAAAAGCAAAAGATGGCAAATACTTTGCTCATACTCTTAATAACACTGTAGTAGCACCACCTCGTATGTTAATTGCTTTCTTAGAAAATAACTTACAAGAAGATGGCTCTGTACGTATTCCAGAAGCGCTTCGTCCATATATGGGTGGAATGGAAAAAATTAGTGAAAAATAATGCACAAAATAATGGTTTGTGCAAAAAGTATATTTTGTGAGTAATTACTATTGATTTTTCGTCATTTTTAATATAGAATAAAGACAAGAAATTCGAAAAGGAAAAGGATTTCTTGTTAAAAATCGCTAATTTCTTTTACTCATAGATTGGCCGTTTTGACGGCGTTTCTCCCTTAAAAAATAAAAGAACTGTCTTAATTGACAGTTCTTTTATTTTTTTGTTCTTCTCTATATTTAATGAAGTTTTGATGCTCTTTGTTTAATTCCTGATATAAATCAATAAATTTCCAATTTACATTTTCAGCGGTAACAATGGCCTTTAAACTAATGATTCCAACATTTGCTTTTTTCATATTAGTTAAAAATTCATTTAAACGTTTGCTGCTAAATCCATTCATGAGCATAACTTCTTCCGATGGTGCAACGGTTTTGTCACCATCGGATTCTTCTAAATTAAATCCTGGAAGTTTGAATAAAGCACCAATCTTTTGATTGATTTGGATTTCTTCCATTATTCTTACTTTAATGCCCATACGGATTAATACAGGTTGTAATTTGGAATAGCGTTCTTCAGTTAAATGATAGAGTAAGACGGTTTCACCTCTATATTTCATAATGTTTCCTCTTATAAAAGATTTACTCCAGCTTCTTTGCAAATGATTTTCGTTTCTTCATCCCATAAAGAAGATTGAACTTCACCGATGTGAGCTTTTCCAAGTAATAACATACAGATTCTAGACTGTCCGATTCCACCACCAATAGTTAATGGAAGTTCACCATTTAATAACATCTTATGGAATGGAAGATTACGTCTATCATCACAACCAGCAATTTTTAACTGTCTGTCTAGAGATTGACTATCAACACGAATACCCATAGAAGATACTTCAAGTGCACAAGATAACACATCATCCCAGAAAATTAAGTCGCCGTTTAAGTTCCAATCATCATAGTCAGGAGCTCTGCCATCATGAGGTTCACCACTTGCTAATTTATCACCAATCTTCATAATGAATACGGTTTTATGTTCTCTTGTAAATTCCTCTTCTCTACGCTTAGGAGTAAGTTCTGGATAGAGGTTTTCTAATTCTTGAGAAGTGATAAATGTAACTTCTCTATTTAATTCAGTTGTTAAGTTTTCAAAATTATATTTGATTTCATCTAAAGTGTTACAAATAACATTTACAATTCTTTTAACGGTTTCTTTTAAGAAGTCTTCGGTACGTTCACTCTTAGAGATAATTTTCTCCCAGTCCCATTGGTCTACATATACAGAATGTAAATTGTCAAGTTCTTCGTCTCTACGAATTGCATTCATATCAGTAAGTAATCCACGGTCTACACGGAAACCATAACGATAAAGTGCCATACGTTTCCATTTAGCTAGAGAATGTACAACTTGTGCATTGTTAATATTTGCAGCAGGGATATCAAAATCTACTGCACGTTCTACACCATTTAAATCGTCATTTAAACCAGACTTAGGGTCTACAAATAGTGGTGCAGTTACTCTTTTTAAATGAAGAGCCATACAAAGTTTCTTTTGAAAAATATTTTTAATTTCACCAATTGCTTCCTGAGTTTCATAAAGGCTTAAAGTTGAAAGATAGCCATCAGGAATATTTGTTCTATTCATAATAATCCTCCATAGTTAATTTATTGCTTAACTCATCATTATAGTATAACATCATCGTTTCTCTAAAACAAGAGGGAAAATAAAACTTAACACTTATTAAAACAACTGTCTTGTCATATGAAAATATAAGTGATATAATGATAGAAATTTTGTAAAAACGAGGGAAAATATATATGACAATTGTTGAAGAAATCAATAAATTAAAGAAAGAAAAGAATGCAGTAATCTTAGCACATTATTATGTAAGACCTGAAGTGCAAGAAATTGCTGATTATATAGGAGACTCATTTTATTTAAGTAAAGTGGCAACGAAATTAGAAGAAAAAGTAATTGTATTTTGTGGCGTATCTTTTATGGGGGAAAGTGCGAAGATTCTAAATCCAGAAAAGACTGTTTTAATGCCTGATATGAAGGCAGATTGTCCAATGGCACATATGGCAGATGTTGAGACAATTCAAAAGGTGAGACAAGAGTATGATGATTTAGCAGTTGTTTGCTATATTAATTCAACTGCACAGTTAAAGGAGTATTCCGATGTCTGTGTTACTTCAGCGAATGCAGTAAAAATTGTAAAATCCTTACCTAATAAGAATATCTTCTTTATTCCTGACCGTAATCTAGCTCATTATGTAGCAAGTCAAGTACCGGAGAAGAACTTTGTTTATAACAATGGATTTTGTCCAACTCATGAACGAATTGAGTCAGAAGATGTAGCGGATGTAAAAAAGAGACATCCAAAGGCACAGATTGTAGCTCATGGAGAATGTCAAGAGGCAATTCTTCTTATGGCAGATTATGTGGGAAGTACTTCTGGAATTATTAATTATGTAACAGAAAGTGACTGTAACGAATTTATTGTCTGCACGGAAGAAGGAGTTGGCTATAAACTTAAGACGAATAATCCAGATAAGAAATTTTATTATCCAGATAGATTGCCAGTTTGTCCAAATATGAAGAAAAATACATTAGAAAAGGTACTTCATGTATTACAGACAGGGGAAAATGAAGTACAAGTTAGCGACAGTTTAAGAGAAAATTCAAAAAAACCTCTAGAAAAAATGTTAGAGCTTGCCGCTAAGAATTAGGAGGAAGTATTATGGATTACAAGACCGATGTAGTCATTGTTGGCACTGGTGTAGGTGGACTTTTTACCGCATTAAATTTGCCAAAAAATAAAAATGTTATAATGATTACGAAATCAGATTTAGAAAGTAGCGATTCTTTCTTAGCACAGGGTGGAATCTGTGTTTTAAGAGATGAGAAGGATTACGACAGCTATTTTGAAGATACATTAAAAGCAGGACATTATGAAAACCGTAAAGAATCGGTAGATATTATGATTCGTAGCTCAAGAGAGATTATTAATGATTTAATTGAATATGGAGTGGATTTTGCTAAAAAGGACGGAGAACTTTCCTATACAAAGGAGGGAGCTCATTCTAAACCTAGGATATTATTTCATGAAGACATTACAGGAAAAGAAATTACTAGTAAGTTGCTTATGCAAGTACAGAAGTTAAAAAATGTAAAAATTTATGAGTATACAACGATGACGGATATCATTGTTCGAGATGGTCACTGTGCAGGTATTATTGCAAAAACAAGAGATGGACAAGAGGTTTATATTCACGCAAAGGATACCATTTTTGCAAGTGGTGGAATTGGTGGACGTTATACACATTCGACGAATTTCCCTCATCTTACTGGAGATGCGATTGATATTTCTAAGAAACATGGAATTCGATTAGAACATTTAGATTATGTTCAAATTCACCCAACGACATTGTATTCTAAGAAACCGGGACGAAGATTTTTGATTTCTGAATCCGTACGTGGGGAAGGTGCCGTGCTTTATAATAAAGACGGAGAACGATTTGTCAATGAACTTTTACCTAGAGATGTGGTAACAAAGGCAATTGAAAAGCAGATGGAAAAGGATGGAACCGACCATGTATGGCTTTCAATGGAAAAGATTGATAAACAGACCATATTAAAACATTTTCCTAATATTTATAAGCGTTGTTTAGAAGAAGGCTATGACCCTTTAACACAGTGGATTCCAGTAGTGCCAGCACAGCATTATTTTATGGGTGGTATTTGGGTAGATAGTGATAGTAAGACTTCTATGGACCATCTTTATGCGGTAGGAGAGACCAGTTGTAATGGTGTACATGGAGCAAATCGTTTAGCAAGTAATTCGCTATTAGAAAGCTTGGTTTTTGCAAAACGTGCAGCATATAAGATTTGTTGTTTAGAGCCTATAATAAAGCCGGTGAATTTTAAACAAGTAGTTTCAATGTGAGAGGATAAAAAGATGAATAAGATTTCAATGACCTTGCATGTAGATGATTTAATTAAACAAGCATTGCAAGAAGATATTTCAAGTGAAGATGTAACAACAAATGCAGTAATGAAAGAGGCTGTTGAAGGTGAAGTAGAGTTAATTTGTAAGCAGGATGGTATTATTGCAGGATTAGATATTTTTAAACGAGTATTTGAATTATTAGATAAGGATACAAAGGTTGAATTTTATTGTAAAGATGGTGATAAGGTAGAAAAAGGACAACTTATGGCTGTTGTAAGAGGTGATATTCGAGTGTTGTTATCAGGCGAACGTGTAGCTCTTAATTATTTACAACGTATGAGTGGAATTGCAACTTATACAAACTCAGTTGCAAAACTATTAGAGGGAAGTAAGATAAAGCTATTAGATACTCGTAAAACCACACCGAATATGCGTATTTTTGAAAAGTATGCAGTTAGAGTGGGTGGAGGATATAATCACCGTTATAATCTTTCAGACGGTGTATTATTAAAGGATAATCATATCGGAGCAGCAGGTGGAGTAGCAAATGCAATCAAGATGGCAAAGGACTATGCACCATTTGTAAGAAAGATTGAAGTAGAAGTAGAAAACCTTGATATGGTAAAAGAAGCAGTGGAAGCCGGAGCAGATATCATCATGCTTGACAATATGAGTGTAGAACAGATGAAAGAAGCGATTAAGTTGATTGATGGTAAGGCACAAACTGAATGTTCTGGTAATGTGACGAAGGAAAATATTAAGAATTTAACATCACTTGGGGTAGATTATATATCAAGTGGAGCACTAACTCACTCAGCGCCAATACTAGATATTTCACTTAAAAAGTTACATGCAATTTAGGAAATATTGGAGGTAGAAAAGCCTCCAATATTTTTTTTTGTAAAAAAACAAAAAAGCTATAGACATTAGCCAAAAATATGTTATGATATAGGTATGAAATCGATTACATTTTATCCAAGGGGACAAGATAAAAATCTGCTCGTGCTTGCACGATGAGATTTTTTAGCTTAGGACCCGTCAAACATGAGAAAGTAGCGATTTACATAGTAAATCAGCAGATTTCGAATGTTTGTAGAAGTGCGAGAGTTGCTTTGCAACGAAGCAATTCGTAGGCATAAAATATACATTTAGGAGGTAATTATGACTGCAAAAGAAAATCTAGCAGATATCTATGACAGACGTTTTAAGAAACATTTTGATGAGTTAAAGTGGCTTTATATGGAATTATATAAAGGTCAAGACTGGGCTTTTGATAATCTATGTACCAATCTATATCACTGGTATGAAGATAGAAGTGATGAATTAAAAGAATTAGATAAAAAACGTGAAGCAGACCCCAACTGGTATAAGAGAAATGATTTACTTGGAATGATGATGTATGTAGATTGTTTTGCTGACAACCTACAGGGTGTTCGCGAGAAACTAGATTATGTGAAAGAATGTAATGTCAATTATTTACATTTAATGCCATTGTTAGACTCTCCAGAAGGTCGAAGTGATGGTGGATATGCAGTTGCTGATTTTAGAAAAGTTCGTAAAGATTTAGGAACAATGGAAGACTTAGAAGCACTTACTAGTGAATGTCATAAAGATGGAATTAGTGTATGTCTTGACTTTGTTATGAATCATACCTCAGAAGAACATGAATGGGCAAAACGTGCAAGAAGGGGAGAGAAAGAGTATCAGGACAGATATTTCTTCTATGATAACTATGATTATCCTTCACAGTTTGAAAGAACAGTACCTCAGGTATTTCCAACCACAGCACCTGGAAACTTTACTTGGCTTTCTGATGCAAATAAATTCGTTATGACTACGTTCTATCCATATCAGTGGGATTTAAATTATTGGAATCCAACGGTTATGAACGAGATGATTTTTAATATGTTAAACCTTGCAAATAAGGGTATTGATATTATCCGTTTAGATGCAGTACCTTATATTTGGAAACAGCTTGGAACAAATTGTCGTAACCTACCTCAGGTTCATACGATTGTTCGTATTATGAGAATGGTTTGTGAAATCGTATGCCCAAGTGTATTGTTATTAGGTGAAGTTGTAATGGAACCTAAGGAAGTCGTTCCTTATTTTGGAACAGTTGAAAAACCAGAATGTCATATGTTATATAATGTAACGACAATGGCAACAACTTGGAATAGCGTAGCAACCGGAGATATTGGGTTACTTAAATATCAGATGGATATTGTAAATAATTTACCAAGAGAGTATGTATTCTTAAATTATCTTCGTTGTCATGATGATATTGGTTGGGGCCTTGACTATGATTGGTTAGCAGCAAATCGTGGGGCAACTCAGATTGAACACAAACAGTATTTAAATGATTTCTTAAAGGGTGCATATCCTGGAACTTTTGCAAGAGGGGAATTATACAATGATGACCCAATTACTCGTGATGCTCGTATGTGTGGAACCACTGCTTCATTATGTGGTATTGAGAAAGCAGATTATGAAGGAAACGAATACGATTTAGACCGTGCAATTTGCTTTGATTTAACTCTTCATGCTTATATGCTTACTCAGTCTGGTATTCCAGTACTCTATAGTGGAGATGAAATTGGTCAGTTAAATGACTATGATTACCATAAAGACCCTAAGAAGTGGGATGATTCTCGTTACCTTCATAGAGGCAAATTCAATTGGGAACTTGCAAAGAAACGTAAAGAAAAAGGAACCATTCAAGAAAGAATTTTCAATGGACTTCATAAATTAGAAGAAAATCGTGTAAAATACGATGTATTTTCAAATGATGCAGCCGTTTGGACCATTGATACTTGGGCTGACGGTGTATTAGGTGTAATTCGTGCAAAAGATGAAGATAAATTAGTAGCATTATTTAATTTTAGCTCTAGTGACCGTACTGCATGGATTGATGAAGATGGTGGAACTATTTATGTAGATTTATTTAGTGGTAGAGAAATGGAAGCAAGAGGTGTTGATATTCCAGCCTTCGGATTCTATTGGTTGTTAAAGACTGATAAAAAGGTTGTAGTAGAAGAGCCTGTTGTGAAAGAAGAGCCTGTTGTGAAAGAAGAACCTGTTGTAGTAAAGAAAAAGCCAGTGGCTAAAAAGACGAGAACTAGAAAGAACACAATAAAAAAATTAAAGAAAGATAAGTAAAATGACGATAAGTGAAATAGCTAAAATAGCAGGAGTTTCAAGTGCAGCAGTATCACGTTATCTAAATGGTGGCAGTTTAAGTAAAGAGAAAAGAGAAATTATTAAAAAAGTAATTGAAGAACATAATTATGTGCCATCTTTTTCAGCTCGTTCGTTACGTACAAAGAAGAGTAAACAGATTGGGGTTATTATTCCTCAGATTAATTCAGAGGCAGTTCCGAGAATTGTCTCTGGAATCTCTTCGGTACTCAATGAATATGGATACCAGTTTTTACTAGCAGACTCCAATAATAGTTTAGAAAAAGAAATTGAATATTTAGAAACCATTAATAATAGCCAAATGGATGGAGTCATTTTATTAGGTACGGTAATAACGAAAAAACACAAGGAAATCTTATCTAATTTGAAAAAACCGATTGTAATTGTAGGACAAAAGGTTTCAAAATATGCTTGTGTCTATCATGATGATAAACAGGCAGCGTTTGATATGGCGACTCTAATTTTAAATTCAGATTGTCATAAATTTGGATATCTTAGTGTGACTGATAAAGATGAAGCTGCTGGGAGGTTAAGAACAGCAGGAGTGCTAGAAGCACTTGAGAAAAAAGGACTGACAAAGGACGATATGGTAAGGGTAGAAAGTGATTTTTCCATTGAGGCAGGATATGAGTCGATGAAAGAACTTTTAAAAAAGGATAGTTCTGTCGATGGAGTATTTTGTGCAACGGATGCAATTGCGATTGGAGCCTTAATGTATCTAAAAGAAATTGGAAAGAGTGTACCACAGGATTTACGAATCTGTGGCATTGGAAATAACCAGATTTCTAGTATTATTAGCCCTAAGCTTACAACTGCTAAATATTATTATAAGACAAGTGGAATTGAGGCTGCAAAGCTTTTAATGGGAATTATTGAAGATAAAAGTGAAAAGAAAGCTGTACTAAAACAGTTGATGTTAGGCTATGAAATTATTCGTCAAGAAACTGTTTAATAAATTAACAAAAAACATAAAAAAAATCATATAAATACGCTGTTCACAAATTGACAAAAAGCCATATAAATGTTATGCTAAAGGCATAGTTTTGGTCGAAAATGTTAATGATTATCTTATAGGTTGTAATACAGCCCCTGTAGTATTGCAATCAGGCATTATTATTTTCACATACGTAGAAAATGGTTTTATTGGCAATAAAAGAAATGCCTGTTTTAGACAGGCTTTCTTTTTGTTTGCCGTTATAAACTAAAATATCGGAACTATACTATCAAAGAAAGGACAGGAGTGAAACGAATTATGATGGAAACAGTACAAGGCCAGTCAATTCTTAAGGGAGTTGCAATTGGTAAAATTAAATTTTACTCAAAGGATTCGCAGGAAGTAGTAAGAACTAAAGTAAGTGATGTAGAAGCAGAAATTAAAAGATATCATGATGCAACTCAGGTAGCAGTAGAGCAGTTAAATGCACTTCATGATAAAGCATTAGTAGAAGTTGGAGAAGCAAATGCAGAAATCTTCGAAGTTCATGCAATGATGTTAGAAGATGCAGATTATGAAGAATCAGTTGAAAATATTATCCGCACCCAGGAAGTAAATGCAGAATATGCATCTGCTGTAACTGGAGATACGATGTCTAAGATGTTTGCAGCAATGGAAGATGATTATATGAGAGCTCGTTCCGCTGATATTTTAGATATTACAGAACGTTTAATCAATGTATTATCTGGTAAAGACAGTGATGCGAATGTGATGACAGAGCCTGTTATTTTAGTGGCAGAAGATTTAGCTCCAAGTGAAACTGTTCAGCTTGACAAGTCTAAATTATTAGGTTTTGTAACTCGCCTAGGTTCTAAGAACTCTCATACTGCTATTTTAGCAAGAACAATGGATATCCCAGCTTTAATTGGTGTAGAAATCAAGAAAGAATGGGATGGCAAGTTAGCAATCATTGATGGTTACAATGAAATGGTATATGTAGATCCAGTTCCAGAGTTATTAGCAGCAATGCAGGCAAAACAAAAAGAAGATAAAGAAAAGAAAGAACTTTTACAGCAGCTTAAAAAGAAAGAAACCGTTACAATCGATGGCAAGAGCATTCATTTATATGCAAATATTGGTGGTGTAAATGATGTTGCTTCTGTTTTAGAAAACGATGGTGAAGGTATTGGTTTATTTAGAAGTGAATTTTTATATTTAGAATCTTCTGATTATCCATCAGAAGAACAGCAATTCCAGGCTTATAAACAAGTAGTAGAAGCAATGGGTGGTAAGAAAGTAATTGTTCGTACCCTAGATATCGGTGCAGATAAACAAGTAGATTATTTCGACCTTGCACATGAAGATAACCCAGCATTAGGATATCGTGCAATTCGTATTTGCTTAACTCGTCCTGAAATCTTTAAGACTCAGCTTCGTGCATTATTTAGAGCTAGTGTATATGGTAATTTATCTATCATGTATCCAATGATTATTTCAGTAGATGAAGTACGTCAGATTAAAGCAATCGTAGCTGAAGTAAAGGCTGAATTAAAAGAACAAGGAATTGCTTATAAAGATGTAGAAGAAGGTATTATGATTGAAACTCCAGCAGCAGCAATGATGAGCCGTGAGTTAGCAGATGAAGTAGACTTCTTTAGTATTGGTACAAACGATTTAACTCAGTATACACTTGCAATTGACAGACAGAATCCTAAGTTAGATGTATTCTATAATGCACATCATCCAGCAGTACTTCGCTTAATCCAGATGGTTATTGAAAATGGTCATGCAGGTGGAGCTTGGGTTGGTATTTGTGGTGAATTAGGTGCAGATACTGAATTAACAGAAACTTTCTTAAGAATGGGTATTGACGAACTTAGTGTATCTCCTGTTTCCGTATTACCAGTTCGTAAAGTTGTTCGTTCTTTAGATTTAACTAAATAATAAAATTTTTATATAAAATAAGACTGTGTTATAGACATAGTCTTATTTTTTTGTTGCAAAAAATCTCTAAATAGATTATAATACTAGTTAACTAATAAAATAATCATAAAGAGGTGAAAAATGGATTTTTTAATAGCAGCCCTTAGTGATAAAGGAATAAAAAAAGAAGTAAATCAAGACTGTGCCTTAGTTAAAGTCGCAAATAGCAAGAATGGAAAGATTTGTCTTGCTGTAGTTTGCGATGGAATGGGTGGATTAGAAAAAGGAGAACTTGCAAGCTCAGCTGTAATTAGAACGTTTAACAATTGGTTTGAAAAAAGACTTCCAAAAATTTCGGATTTTACCCTAGTAAAGAAAGAATGGATGAAATTAATTCAAGAGGAAAATAAAAAGATTCGGGATTATGGAATTAGAAATCAACTAGAACTTGGAACGACGATTACAGCAATTTTATTTATAGGTAAAAGGTGGTATGCAGTTAATGTAGGTGATTCTAGAATTTATGAATTAAAATGGAGACTTAGGCAACTTACAAAGGACCAGACATTTGTCCAAAGAGAAATGGACTTAGGGCATCTTACATTAGAGGAAACGTTACGACATCCAAAACGCAGTGTACTGCTTCAATGTATAGGGAGCGAATCGGTAATTCCTGAGTTTTTTACTGGCAAAATAAAACGTAATGCACTTTATTTATTGTGTAGTGATGGATTTCGTCATACGATAACACAAAAAGAGATTTATCATAGTTTAAGAAACGTAAAAACGCAAGAGGAATTAGAAGAAAGATTAGCAGAGTTAATTGAACTAAATAAGAAACGAAAGGAAACCGATAACATTACAGCAATTGGAGTGAAGATGTTATGTTAGAAATTGGACAAGTGATTGATGGAAGGTATAAGGTTTTAGAAGAAATTGGAAAGGGTGGAATGAGCCATGTCTATTTGGTTCTTAACGAGAAAGTTAATAAAACATGGGCACTAAAAGAAGTTGAAAAAGACGGGCTAGAGAATGTTAAAATTTTAAAGAAGCTTCATCATCCAAGCCTTCCCAGTGTTGTTGATGTAATAGAACAGGAAGAATCCATACTTATTGTTATGGATTATATTGAAGGAGTTACATTAAATAAGGTATTAAAGAAAGGGGGTGCACAGCCTCAAGCAAAGGTTATAGAGTGGGGCAAACAATTGTGTAAGGTACTTAATTATTTACATTCAAAAAATATTATTTATCGTGATTTAAAGCCTGCTAATATTATATTAAAGCCAGATGGAGCCATTGCATTAATTGATTTTGGTACGGCCAGGGAGTTTAAAGGATATAAGGCAGAAGATACGACCTGTCTAGGAACAAGGGGATATGCAGCACCTGAACAATATGGAGGAAAAGGAGAAACCGATGCTAGAACGGATATTTATTCATTAGGTGTAACCCTATATCATTTGGTAACCGGACATAACCCTTCTAAACCGCCTTATGAGATGAAGCCAATTAGACAGTGGAATGAAAAGCTATCAACTGGTTTGGAAGCTGTGATTATAAAATGTACGAAGAATAATCCCAATGAACGCTATAGGTCTTGTGAAGAAATGTTATACGATTTAGAGAATCTAAATAAACTAGACTATTCATATCGTTTAAAACAAAAAATAAAAATGGCAAGCTTTCTTAGTTCAGGTATTCTTACCATTTTATTAGGAATTGCTTCGATATTTAGTTATGCACATAGCTTAACGCTGATGACAAAACAATATGAATCGTTAATAAGAAAATCAGAAGAACATTTTCTAATAAATAAGGAAATCTTATTTGATAAATTTGAACAGGCAATAGAATTAAATAGGAAAGAACCAACGGCTTATGAAAAAATGCTAGAGTTTATCCTTGCAGACAATTTGATTACGAGTAATGAAGATACAAGATTGAATCAAATTATGGGCAAATATGGAGAGGATTATAAAAAATCAAATCCCAAATCCTATTCTAGATTTGCTTATAAATTAGGGCAAGGATATTGGTTCTTTTATGAAAATCTAGCGACTAGTGAACAATTAGCAGCAAGATGGTTTCAAAATTTAGTAGAAGATAAATCGGAAGAGGTATGGATAAGACGAGCGAAGATTTTTGTCGGCTTAGAAGAAATTAACAGAGGACTTGTAACGATTAGTACCAACCCAACAGGAGAAGGAAAGACTTATAAGGATTATTTTTTGCAGATGAAGAAGTTACTTGCAGCATTTGTTCCTGTGGGTGATGGGGTAGAAGATGCCGATCGTATTGCGACACTCTATTTATATTTAAATGTTGTTTCAAAAATTCGAGGAAGTTTAACAATAGATTTGAAAGAGGCAGGGGTGACAAAGGAAGAACTTCTTCAGGTTCTTTGGGAAATTACTAATTATACCAAGCAGATGGGCAATGGCAATAACAGCAATATTGTTTCAAAACGCCAATTGTTACTAGGAAATGATGGTGCAATTGAAAGTGCCAAAACAACAGTAATAACAGTCTATGAAGGAGAAAAATAGAATGGAAGTATATCAAATGATGTTCAAAATTTGCAGTACGTTGACATTTATAATGCTTTTTGTTACCGTGGGATTATTTTTCTTATTTAATATTCCACAAATATATCGATATTTTTTTACTCCTCAGATATCGTTTAAAGTAGAGAGAAGTATTGTGATAATTCAAACACAGGAGGAGATTGAATGAATTGGAAAAAAGGATTATTGCTATTGCTAGTATTATGGTTAGGTTTGTCAATGAGAGTAGATGCACAAGAAAAAATTGTGATTAAACCTACAGTAAAAAAACAAGTGTATAATAAGAATGTAAAATTTGATGTTACGGTACATAGTACGAATTTGCAGCGAATAGAGTATCTTGTCTATAGTGAGGGAGAAATTACACAGACAGGTACAGTAATCATTAATGAGTTTTATAAGAAAAATTATAGCTTTCAGCTTATAGTGGATGCGAAAAAGAATAATAGTAATCTAGTATATGTAGAAGTAAATGCTTATGATAGAGATGGAAGTAAGCATACGAATGCTTCAAATCCAATAAAAATTGATATAGATAAGCCAATTATAGAGATTGAATATGATAAAAATAATCAAACTGGGTATTATAATCAAACTCGCACAGCAACGATTACGATAATAGAGAAAAACTTTAATCTAAATAGTTGTCGATTGGATTGGATAAAAACAGGGAACACTTATAAAGCAATTGTGAAGTTTGATAGAGATGGAGAGTATGTATTAGATTTTGAATGCAGCGATTTAGCTGGAAATAAATCGAGGAAGACTTCAAGTCCTTTTGTAATTGATAAAACAAAGCCAAGAATTAACATAAGCTATGATAAAAATAATAAAACTTCTTACTATGCAAAAAAGAGAACGGTAACGATTGCGATTACAGAAAAAAATTTTGATAAAAATAACGTGAAATTGTCAATACCAGTTAAAGAATGGAAAAAGATAGGGAATCAGTACCAAGCTTCTTATACATTTAAGAAAGAAGGAAAATATCAGATTGAAGCTAGTTGTAAGGACCTTGCAAAAAATAAATCACAGAAGGTTTCATCGGAGGTTTTTTATATTGACACCAAAAAGCCAGTAGTAAAGGTAACAGGAATTAAAAATAATAAATCTTATGGTAAAAAAAATGAGGTGATGTTTAAAGTTTGTGCGAAAGATACCTATTATGACCATATGGTTTATACATTGAAGGGGCATTCGCAAACTATTCGCAAAAAATCTTTTTCTAAAAAGATAACAGAGGACGGAGTGTATTTATTAACGGTTCAGGCTGTTGATAAATCCAGGCAAAAAAGTGATAGAGTCAAAATAGCATTTACAGTAAATCGAAAGGGTTCAACCTATCAATTATTGCAGACAGACAAAGTAATGATAAAAGAAACCAATTTAAATAAAATAATAGATAAAAAATTATGGATTACGTCAAATAATAAAGATTATGAATTAAAACCAAATGTGGATTATAAGACAGTAGATAATCAATATGTAATTAGTAAAAGCGTGTTTGAAGAGTATGGAGAGGGCTCATATAGCATTGGAGTTCAGAGTAGAGATGAGGCTGGAAATAGCAATCTATTTTTACCGAAAGAAGAGATTTTAATCGATAAAACACCACCAGAGGGTTATTTTATTGGATTAGATAAAAAGGTTTATGGTTTAAAACAGAAGAAATTTAAAATTGGATATAAAGATAATACAGGTGTGGAAAGTTTGATTCTTAAAATTGATGGAAAGGAAGTAAAAAATTGGAATAGAGAAGAATTATTGAATGCAAAGGGAGAGGTTTCTTATTTATTAGAGGAATCTAAAAAAGAAAGAGAGATTTCATTTGTCCTAAAGGATGTAGCTGGTATTTCTACGGAAAGTAAGCCAGTAAAAATACTAGTTACAACCGATTTATGGATGAGATATGAGAATGTCTATAAAATAGGAATTGGACTAATAGTAATTCTTATTGGTAGTGTATGTGTTTTTGGAAAAAATAGAACGTAGGGCTTGCGTTCTATTTTTTTTCTTGGTATGATAATATGAAGAAATTTGTATTATATATTTACTGTTTATAATAAAAGAAGGAGTACCTCAAATGAGTAAAATAGCAATTGTTACCGATAGTAATAGTGGAATTACCCAAGCTGAAGGTAAAAACCTAGGCGTTACTGTAATTCCAATGCCTTTTTATATTGATGAAGTGGAATACTATGAAGATATAACTTTAACTCAAGAAGAGTTTTATAAAAAATTAGAATCCGATGCCGATATTAAAACATCACAGCCTTCTATGGAAGCTGTTTTGAATGCATGGAATGGACTATTAAAAGAATATGATGAAATCGTGCATATTCCGATGTCTAGTGGACTTAGTAGTTCTTGTTCGACTGCTATGATGTTAGCAGATGACTTTGATGGTAAGGTTCAAGTTGTTAATAATCAAAGAATTTCAGTAACTCAGCGTCAATCAGTATTAGATGCAATGATGCTTGCGGATAGGGGAATGAGTGCAAAGGAAATTAAAGATTACTTAGAAGAAACTAAGATGGAATCGAGTATCTACATTGCAATGAATACATTAAAGTATCTAAAAAAGGGTGGTAGATTAACACCGGCAGCAGCTGCAATTGGAACTTTATTAAGAATTAAGCCCGTATTACAGATTCAAGGTGAGAAGTTAGATTCTTTTGCAATGTGTAGAACCGTAAAGAGTGCGAAAAAGACAATGCTTGAAGCAATTCGAAATGATTGTGTGAATCGTTTTGAAAGTGATGAAAAAGGAACTGGAATGTGGATCTCATTAGCTTATTCAGGAACCGATATGACTGAGGCAAATAAATGGTATGAGGAAGTAAAAAAAGAGTTCCCAAATCATGAAATTGTAATGAATCCCCTATCTCTTAGTGTATCTTGCCATATTGGTCCTGGCTCTATTGCAATTACTTGCGTAAAGAAGCTAAAAGAATACAACTAGAAGCTTGACAGTTGCCTTGAAATAGTATATAATTTCACTGTTGCACAAGGCAACGAAATGCCCAGATAGCTCAGTTGGTAGAGCAGAGGACTGAAAATCCTCGTGTCGCTGGTTCGATTCCGGCTCTGGGCATTTTTTTTATTGCTTTTATAAATGAAAATGAAAAAGATGAGGGTGAAAAAATGAAATTTGCAAAACGTATGGATAATTTTGGTACTGGAATTTTCTCAGTATTAGCACAGATGAGACAAAAAAGAGTAGAAGAAGGTAAACTAGTTATTGATTTAAGTATCGGAGCACCAAATATTCCACCAGCTGACAATATTTTAGATGCGTTAGTTGAAGCAGCAAGGGATAAAAAGAACTATGTCTATGCTCTTTCTGATTTACAGCAGTTACAAGATGCAGTAGCAGATTGGTATAAAAAACGATACGATGTAGAGATAAATCCTCGCAAGGAAGTATGTGCATTATGGGGTTCTCAAGAAGGACTTGCACATTTTGCGTTAACTTTAGTAGATGAGGGAGATGTTGTTTTAGTTCCAGACCCTTGTTATCCTGTTTTTGCAGATGGTCCTAAGATTGCAGGAGCAGATGTACATTATATGCCAATGAAGAAGGAAAATGATTATCTAATCGATCTTGATGCAATTCCAGAAGAGGTTGCAAAGAAAGCAAAAATGATGGTTGTTTCTTATCCAAATAATCCAACTGCTGTTATGGCACCAGATTGGTTTTATGAAAAATTAATTGCATTTGCTAAGAAGTATGATATTGTTGTATTACATGACAATGCTTATAGTGAATTGGTATTTGATGGAAAACATTGTGGAAGTTTCTTAAGATTTGAAGGAGCAAAGGAAGTCGGAGTAGAATTTAATTCACTTTCAAAGACTTATGGTCTTGCAGGTGCAAGAATTGGATTCTGTATAGGAAATGAAGAAGTTGTACAGACCCTTGCTACATTAAAGTCTAATATGGATTATGGTATCTTTTTACCAATTCAACGTGCTGCAATTGAAGCAATTACTGGAGACCAAAGCTGTGTAGAAACGACTCGTATGGCTTATCAAAAACGTAGAGACATCCTTTGTGAAGGTCTTAGTGCAATTGGTTGGAAGGTTGAAAAAGCAGAAGCAACGATGTTTTTATGGCCAGAAATCCCACAAGGATTTGAAAATAGTGAGAAATTTGTTATCGAACTATTTGAAAAAACAGGTGTATTAGTAACACCAGGAAGTGCATTTGGCCCATCAGGAGAAGGTCATGTGCGTATGGCTTTAGTACAGGATGAAGACGCAATGAAACAAGCAATTGATGCCATTGATAGGAGTGGAATTTTAAAATAAGAATGAAAACATTATTAGTAGGAATTAATTCAAAATATATACATTCAAATTTAGCAATTTTTAGTTTAAAAGGCTATGCTTGTAGCAAAAGAGAAGCTTACAAGGATGAAATCGAAATTGTCGAATATACTATTAATAATTATATGGAAGAAATCCTAAAGGATATTTACTTAAGAAAACCTGATTTTATCGGGTTTTCCTGTTATATATGGAATATGAATTTTGTAAAAGAACTCTGCGTAGAGCTTGCAAAGGTACTTCCAGATACGGATATCTGGCTAGGTGGACCGGAGGTAAGTTATGATGCAAAATGTCGCCTAATGGATTTGCCTAAAATTAAAGGTGTTATGATTGGGGAAGGCGAGCGTACCTTTTATGAAATTTTAGAAGCTTATCGTAATGGAGAAGGGTTAGAGAAAGTCTCTGGAATTTCTTATCGAAAGATTGATGAAATTATAGAAAATCCAATAGCTTGTCCAATCAGCCTAGATGAGATTCCATTTCCATATGAAGATTTAAAAAAATGGGAAAATAAAATTATTTATTATGAAAGCAGCAGAGGTTGTCCATTCTCTTGTGCTTATTGTCTTTCTTCTGTGGATAAGAGGGTACGTTTTAGAAGTGTGGATAAGGTACTTACAGAATTAAAAGCATTTCAAGATGCAAAGGTTGCACAGGTAAAATTTGTAGATAGAACCTTTAACTGTAGTAAAAAACATGCTTATACGATTTGGAAGTATTTAGTAGAGCATGATAATCAAATTACAAATTTCCATTTTGAGATTTCGGCAGATTTATTAGATGATGAAGCTTTTGAAATTTTTAAGAAGATGAGACCGGGACTCATTCAGTTAGAAATTGGTGTACAGTCCATTAATCCAGATACGATTACAGCAATTGGACGTAAGATGGATTTAGAAAAATTAAAAGAACGAGTAAGACAGGTACATCAGTTAGGAAATATCCATCAACATTTAGATTTAATTGCAGGACTTCCTTATGAAGATTATGTTTCTTTTAGAAAATCTTTTGACTGGGTTTATGATAGACAGCCAGACCAATTACAGTTAGGATTTTTAAAATTATTAAAAGGAACGACAATGCGTGATAAGGCGAATGAATATGGAATTGTATATAGAGAACAATCGCCTTACGAGGTTTTATTTACCAATTGGTTAACTTATGATGAGGTTTTAAAATTAAAAGAAATAGAAGAGATGACAGAGCTTTTCTATAATAGTAATCAATTCTATTGGACACTTCACTATGCAATGAAAAAAGAGTCTTCACCATTTGACTTTTTTGAAGACCTAGCCTTTTATTATAAGGAATGGGGCTATATGAGTCAGGGAAATAGTAGGTTGGCAAAATATGAATTTTTTCATAAGTATTTGACTCTTATTAAAAAATATGATACAAGTGAAGTGGGAAACTTATTAACTTATGATTATTGCTTGAGAGAGAAAATCAAAAAGAAACCATTTTTCCTGCCAAATGAAGATTTATACCGTAAGGAAAAGGCTGATTTCTTTGCAAAAAGAGCAAAGGAATTAGAAGGCAAATCTTATAGACAGCTTGTAAATTCTTCGGAAGCAATTGTTTTTGATTTTGAACCAGAACAATTTGTTGCAAGTGGTATTAAAACTTCTAGTAAGGAATTAATTGTATTTGATTATTCAAATCGCAATCCATTAAATCATAATGCAAGTATTTTATATGGGGGACAACTATGACAAAGGATTGGCCAGCAGTCATTAGTAAAGAACATATTGCAAAAATATTAGAAGGCTTAGATAAAGCTTATGGAACGGAGCATATTTGTTATCTTCATCACGAGAATGCATGGCAACTATTGATTGCAGTAATTCTTAGTGCACAGTGTACGGATGAACGCGTCAATATTGTTACAAAGGATTTATTTGTAAAATATAATACCTTGCAAAAATTTGCAGATGCTGATATAAAAGAATTGGAAAAAGATATTCATTCTATTGGCTTTTATCACAATAAAGCCAAAAATATTATTGCATGTGCAAAACGATTAGTAGAGGTCTATGGAGGCGAAGTTCCTAGAAGCCTTGAAGATTTAACATCTCTAGCAGGTGTGGGTCGAAAAACTGCTAATGTCATTCGTGGCAATATCTATAATGACCCAAGTATTGTAGTAGATACCCATGTAAAGCGTATCTCAAAAAAATTAGGATTTACAACCAACGAGACACCAGAGAAAGTTGAGAGAGATTTAATGGTAGTAATTCCAAAAGACCATTGGATTTTAATTAATATCCATTTGATTACTCTTGGACGAACTCTTTGTAAAGCAAGAAAGACAGATTGTGAAAATTGCTTCTTAAAGGAAGTATGTATTTCAGCAACGTCAAACAATTAGGAGGTAAAATTTATGTTTAGTAAGAAAACTCAAAGAATTATTTCAGGTATTATTGTTGTGATTTTAGTCGTTTCATTAGTAGTGACCGGTGTACTTGGTTTAATGTCCATGTAATGTGGAGGAAGTTTTAAAAAATGAAGTTAACATCGTATATGAAGTTGGCACTTCTTGGAGGAGTTTTGTTTTTTGGAGCGCAAAATGTTTATGCGGCGCAGACACAGCAGACGATTCCCAATGGAGTTTATGCAGGGGATATTGAATTATCTGGCATGACTGAAGAAGAGGCAACAGAAGCTATTAATGAATATATTGACACGCTTAAGAAAAAGAAAGTTACATTTACAACCGATACCAATAAGGATAAGGTCACATTAAAGAAATTAGGTATTTCATGGAAGAATAAAGATATTGCTTCTGATGCAGTAGAATTAGGATATCATGGCAATTTGATTTTTCGTTTTAAAGAACTTTCCGATATTAAGAAAGATAAGAAGGTTTACGATATTGAAACAAGCATTGATGAAGCAAAGCTTGAGAAATATGTAAAAAAGACTATTCAGGCTTATGATAAGAAACCAGTAGAGCCTAAGATTACGAGAACAAATGGTAAATTTAAAATTACCAAAGAAAAAAATGGTGTTACTGTTAATGTAGATGAAACGATACAAGCAGTACAGAATGCTTTAGGTAAAGATTGGAATGGAGAAGATGTTAAGGTAGAAACAGTTTGTGAGATTGCAAAGCCAGAGCATACTTCTGAATCTTTAAAGGTAATCAAAGATGAACTAGGTACTTGTACGACTACGTATTCATCCGGACAAAGAGGCAGAACTCAAAGTCTTGAGCTTAGTGCAAAACGTTTAGATGGAACCATTATTTATCCAGGAGAAACAGTTTCGGTATCAGAACTTATGGGTCCTAGAACTAAAGAAGGTGGATATGGTTCTGCTATTGGTTATTATGGAAATAGCACTTCTGATACCATTGGTGCTGGAATTTGCCAGACTGCATCTACGTTATATGATGCTGCATTGTATGCCGAACTTGGAATCGCAGAAAGACATAATCATTCGATGATTGTTCATTATGTAAAATATTCAATGGATTCAACCATCTATGCAGGAAGTGATTATAAGAATCCAAGTAAGGATTTAAAATTAAAAAATGAATCTGAATATCCAGTGTATATTGATTCTTATGCAAGTGGTGGAAGATGTCGATTCACGATTTATGGAAAGGAAACAAGACCTAAGAATCGCGAAGTAAAGTATATTTCTAAAACGTTAGAAGAAAAATGGCCTACAGAGATTACTTATATTAATGATAGTAGTAGATTGGTAGGTTATACTTCTGTAAAACAGGGAGCATTTCCTCTAGTAAGGTCTACACTGACAAAGGTTGTCTATGTAGATGGAAAAGAAACTGAGAGAACGGTAATCAATAAGGATAAATATAATAGTTCCAATAAGAAGGTAATAAGAGGAACCAAACAGCCTGAAACAACAGCTGCTCCAACAACGAAGGCACCTGAGACTACTGCACCAGGAACAACGAAGGCAGAAACAAAAGCACCGACAACCACAAAGGCAGAGACGAAGGCACCAGCGACAACGAAGGCAGAAACAAAGGCTACCAAGGCAGCTAAGTCTGGAGAGGAATAGAACATGGACCATTTCAAGTATCTATATCTTGTAAATTGTGCCACAAGTAAATATAAACCAGAGGAGAAGGCATTCTTCTCTGGTATTGAAAAAGAATATAACTTCTCTAAGTTTAATGATAAGCTTAGAGAAGTTTTTGATGTGCAACTAATTTATCCTGAACAGGATTTGGTATTAGTAGGAGAAATTGCACAGGTAGGGACATTGTGGATACAAGAGCATTGTAGAGAGAAATTACAAGAGAAGTTTTCAAATGAATTTATAGATAGTGTAACTTATTTAAGAGAAAATATAGGAAAATCTTTAGAACGAATAGATTTTAAGAAAAAAGGTGTAACAGCTATGTTACATGTACAAGAAGGTGGAATCTTTTCTGGATTATGGCAGATGGCATCTTTTGCAAAGTGTGGAATGGAAGTTTTGTGGAATGAGATTTTAGTTAAACAGGCAACGATTGAATTTTGCGAATTATTCGATTTGAATCCATATAAATTATATGCAGGTGGTTGCTTTTTAATTGCAGCAGATAATGGACATAGAGTAATCCGTGAATATGAAAAGATGGGAATTCCATGTAGAATTATTGGTCAAGTAACAAAAGACCCTAAAAAGACGATTGTACATGGAGAGATTCGACGTGCAATTATGAGACCTGAGATGGACGAATTACTAAAAGTGAGAAAGGGGCTAAACTAGGATGAATATTGTATTGTTAGAGCCAGAGATGCCAGCAAATACTGGAAATATTGGTAGAACTTGTGTAGCTACAGGCAGTAAACTACATTTGATTGAACCATTAGGATTTAAGATTAATGATAAAACTGTACGTCGTGCAGGACTTGATTATTGGGAGCATTTAGATGTGGAAATCTATGATGATTTTGACGATTTCTTAAGAAAAAATCCTGGAGCTAAAATCTTTATGGCAACTACAAAAGCGAAAAAGACTTATACCGAAGTAGAATATGGTCCAGACGACTATATTATGTTTGGGAAAGAAAGTGCTGGAATTCCAGAAGAAATTTTAGTAGAAAATGAAGAAACTGCAATCAGGATTCCAATGAATTATGAGATTCGTTCACTGAATTTGTCAAATTCCGTTGCGATTGTGTTGTATGAAGCATTGAGACAGCAAAATTTTGAAGGGATGCAGGAGCAAGGAGAGCTTCATAGGTTGCATTGGAAGTAGGGAAAAGGATGGTGCAAGGCATCATCCTTTTTGTAATGTAAAAATAAATTCCGTTCCAACACCTTCTGTGCTAACAACATCAATATTTTGATTATGAGCGTTAATCACATCTTTGGTAATAGCAAGTCCCAAACCAGTTCCTTTTTTATCTTTTCCTCTTGATGTATCTACTTTATAAAAACGCTCCCAAATCTTAGGAACCTTATCGCTAGGAATACCACAGCCTTCATCTTTGACTGACACAAAAACCTTGTCATTTTTGGAATTTGTCTCAATCCATATGGTAGATTTCTCATGAGAAAACTTTACTGCATTGTCAATCAAATTATAAAGTACCTGCTGAATTTTTCCCATATCTGCATAAACCATAAGTGTTTCATGATGAAAGGTTAAATCAAAAGTAATCTCTCTTTGTTTACAGCTTCCTTCAAACGTTGCACAGGTATCTCGAATTGTACGGTTAATATCAAAGCTAGAAAGTGATAAACGTGTGGTCTTTCCATCAAGCTTATTCAATGTTAAAAGACTTTGAGTAAGGTTTGCAAGACGTTTCGTTTCATTAATAACAATTTGTAAGTACTTATTCTGAAATTCTGGTGGAATTGTTCCGTCTAAAATTGCAACAATATATCCTTGAATCGAAGTAAGTGGTGAACGAAAATCATGCGAAACATTTGAAATAAAATTCTTCTGATATTCTTCTGTGTTCGCAAGTTCATCGGACATATAGTTTAACGTATTTGATAAATATCCTAATTCATCACTCGTTCGTACATTACAATGATATTTTAAATTGCCAGAAGCATATTCCTCTGCTGCCTGATTGATTTTTTTTACTGGTACATAGACAACAAAGTGGAAGACTCCTAAAATAATTAAAGATAGTAAAAATATAATTGCTGCACTTAAATAAATTAAATTCAATACATTATACTGTTCATCTAAAATCGTCGAAAGTGGTGTATGAAGGATAATATAACCTCGAACGGTATAATTAACGGTAATCGGTGCAATTACACTCAATTGTTCTTCCCAAAATTGCTTATAGAAAGTTCCTGTACAAGAATATCCATCTCCCGTACAGGCAGTAACATCAAAATTTTCTATTTGATGTGCAGTATGTTTTTTGCAACTATCATAGACTAAAAGTCCATCTTTATTCATAATCCAAATATCCGAATCTATCCAATTAGAAAGTCGTGAAAGTTCAGGGGATAATGTCTTTAATTCAATCATATCACCATCGTAATAGTTCGTACTTTCATCTGCAAGTTTTACCGCTTGCGTATATAAATCTTCGCTATCTTTTTCAATCAAATACGAATACACAATATGTGAAGAAAAAGTTGATACTAAAATAAACCCAAGGATTCCAAATAAAAAATATCCTACTAAAAATTTTTGATATAAATTTAATTTCACTTGTTCACCTCGAATTTATATCCAATCCCCCAAACAGTAGCAATACGCCAATTTGGTGTTTCTCCTAGCTTTTCACGAATTCTTTTTACATGAACATCAACGGTTCTTGTATCTCCTAGATATTCATATCCCCAGATATGGTCTAGAAGTTGTTCACGTGTAAATACTTGATTTGGAGACTTTGCTAAAAAGTACAATAGCTCTAATTCTTTTGGCGGCATATCAATTCGATTGCCTTTTAATTCTACTGAATAGTTTGTCATATTTACAACCAATCCAGGATATTCTACTAATTGTTCATTCGAATTTGTTTTCTTCTTTTCCTCATGTGGAACAGAAGTACGACGAAGAACCGCCTTTACTCTAGCCATTAATTCTTTCATGTCAAAAGGTTTCATCAAATAGTCATCAGCACCAAGTTCTAATCCTAGTACTCTATCAAATACTTCACCCTTTGCTGAAAGAATAATAATTGGAACTTGAGAGCCTTTTCTAATTTCACGACACACTTGATATCCATCAATTCCTGGAAGCATTAAATCTAATAAAATCAAATCTGGCTCAAAGGAATGGAATGCCGCAACTGCATCATTTCCATCTTCAACAACCATGGTTTCAAAACATTCTTTTACTAAATAAAGCGAGATTAATCCTGAAATATTTTCATCATCATCTACAATTAATATTTTTTGTTTATTCATTTATATATCCCTCAATTCTACTTTTCAGAGGCTGTGTCAAACTCAACAATTGTGACACCAGTATTCCCCTCACCAAAGGTTCCAAGACGATAGCTTTTAACATAGGAAAGTCGTTTTAATTGATTGTGAACAGCTTTCTTTAATGCTCCAGTTCCACGACCGTGTACAACTCTTACTTGTGGAAGGTGGGCAAGATAAGCATCATCTAAATATTTATCAAGAGTTGCAACTGCTTCATCGGTAGTCATACCAATTAAATTGATTTCTGTAGAAACCGACAAGGATTTTGACATCTTAATCTTGCTACTACCACTGCCCTTTGAATAAGGGTCAATCTTACCGGTTGGTCCACTAAGCGTACTTTCGTTAATTAACTCTAAGTCTTTAATATTAAACTGTGAACGCATAATGCCCATCTGAACATATAAATTGCCTTTTGGATTTGGTAGTGTATCTACTGTTCCTGTTACATTTAACGGGATAACACGGACACTGCTGCCAATCTTAAATTCATTTGCTTTATGTTTCTTACGAGGTGCCCTTACCTTCGTTGCTCGTTTGTCTGTTTCATTTAATTTTTCACGGATTTTGGTTCGTTCAGCTTCTAGGTCTTTAGTTAATCCACCCTGTGCACCTAATTTATTAATACGGCGAATCGACTGATCGGCGGTCTCTTTCGCTTCTTGTAAAATTTGGCGAGCTTGTTCATTCGCCTCTGTTAAAATACGTTCTTTACGTTTAGCAAGTTCATCCTTTTGGCGATTTAATTGCTCTTTTAATTTCTTAGCTTCTTCACGGTATCTTGAAGCTTCGGCTTGTTCTGCTTCTAAAGAAGCTTTCGACTGCTCAAGTTCAGAAATAATATCTTCAAAATCCTTTTCTTGCTTACCAATAAAAGAACGAGCCGTCTCTATGATATGGTCTTCAATTCCTAATTTCTTAGAAATTGCAAACGCATTACTCTTACCTGGGATTCCAATCAGTAAACGATAAGTAGGACTTAAGGTTTCTACATTAAATTCACAAGAAGCGTTTTCAACACCTTCTGTAGATAAGGCAAAAACTTTAAGTTCACTATAGTGGGTAGTTGCCATTGTCCTTACATTTAAATTGTGTAAGAATGATAAAATAGACATTGCAAGCGCAGCACCCTCTACAGGGTCTGTACCAGCTCCTAATTCATCAAATAATACCAAAGAATCTTGGTCAGCTTTTTGTAAAATTGGAGCAATATTTGTCATATGTGCAGAGAATGTACTTAAACTTTGTTCAATACTTTGCTCGTCTCCAATATCTACATAGATTTCTTTAAATACTGCAAGTTCAGAGCCTTCAAATGCTGGAATATGCAGGCCAGCCTGTCCCATTAAAGTTAAAAGACCAGTTGTCTTTAATGAAACGGTTTTACCGCCTGTATTCGGACCAGTAATAATTAATAAATTAAATTGATCTCCAAGATAAATCGTAGTAGGAACGACCTTCTTAGGATCAAGTAATGGGTGTCTTCCATCTTTAATGTGAAGATAGCCTTTCGTATTAAAGAGTGGTGCAGTGCCATGATAATCTTTTGAAAGCATCGCCTTTGCAAAGATAAAATCAAGGGTTGAAAGTGATTCTAAATTTACCTTTAACTCTTCAGTGTATAGAGAAACTTCTTGACTTAACTTCGCTAAAATAATTTCAATCTCTTTTTGTTCCTTAATTTCAAGTTCACGTAGTTCATTATTTAATTTAATAACGGCCATAGGTTCGATAAAATAAGTGGAACCTGTAGCAGATTGGTCATGAACCATTCCTTGGAATTGACTCTTATATTCGGCACGTACTGGAAGACAGTAACGACCATTTTTAATTGTAACAACACCATCTTGTAACTGAGTACGGTTCGAATTCAAAAGACTGTTTAGTTGTGCATGAATTCGTCCATTAATTGAACCCATCGCACGTCTTACTTGCTTTAATCCACTGCTTGCATCATCGCTTACTTCATCCTCAGAAACAATACAACGCTCAATTTCTTTATTCAATGGAGTAAGCGGTTGTAAGCTGTCGAAAAGCTCACTTAATGTATCTGTATTTTCCTCATCTATGTCATCAGTTGAACGACCATAGTTTTTTGCTCTAGCAGTTGCACTTAGTAATACTTGAATGGATAATAATTCCCCGATTCCTAAGTTACTGCCAATTTCTAATCTCTTAAGAGAGGCACGAATATCACGAGCACCTGAAAGAGAAAGGCTTCCTTTTAAACGAATACGATTTGCGGCATCACTCGTTTCTCTTAAAGCCTGTTCAATTTCTTTTATATTCGTCATAGGTTTTAATTCTTCACAACGCTTCTTGCCAAGAGGGGTTGTGGCATGAGAAACTAGTTTGTGAATTATTTTATAATATTCTAATGTATTTAATGTTTTTTCTAGCATTTTTCATTCCTTTTCATAATCATTCTTAGTTCATGTATATTATATTCTATATAAAAAATAATCGCAACGAAAATATTTATAAATAGTAAAATACGAAAATATATTTTTGATTATTTTCGTAAAAACCTACACAATCCATTCGTAAAAACCTACACAACTTATTCATAAAAATCTACACAAACTGTTCGTCTTTCCTGGGTTTCTTCCATATAATGCTAATATAAACTAATAAATACTAATTACCACCACTAAGAGACAAAAATATCATTTAATATACATCGTTAGGTACTTCACAACCACGAAATTATCCATTATAATAAGAAAGACTATATTATAGGAGGTTGTAGCTTTTTTATGTCAAAATCACCTCAAGATAAGGATTTCATTCGAGAAAAAATTGTAAAGGAGCCTTTAACACTCAAAGACTGGATTTTTCGTATCAGTCTAATCATTGGTGCGGCCATTTTGTTTGGTGTGGTATCTTGTCTTACTTTCGTAGAGTTAAAGCCAATTTTGGAGAAGAAATTATCACAAGAGCCTGAGAGTAGTGCATTAGAGACGATGCAGTCAGAAGAAACAAGTGCACAAGAAACACAACAATCAAAAAGAGATGAACAGGAAGTAGAAGTTGAATCCATTGTAAATAATTATTTAGAGAAAAATAATTCAGGATTAACAAAGCTTGCAAAAAGATTGTCAAAGTCGATAGTGAAAGTAACAACAGTTACAAAGGATGTGGATTGGTTTGATTCATCTTATGAAAAAGAAAATACTGTTTCAGGAATTATTTTAGATATTTCAAATTCAGAAATTCAGATTTTAACAAATTATGATATGGTAAAAGAAGCAGACCATGTAAAAGTGTCATTTGAAGATGGAAAGCAAGTAACTGCACAAGTGATAGCACTAGATAAAACGTCGCAGTTAGCGATGCTTAGTGTACCACTTACAGAACTTGAGGATGGTACAATTGCGTGTATCAATAAAGTAAGAATGCTAGAAACGCAGTCTATGATGGAAAAAGGAAGTCCTGTCATCATATTAGGAAGTCCAAATGGAAATGTGGGTTCGATGGGGCTTAGTTACATTATGGAAATCATAGAAGATGTACCAATTGTAGATGGAGCACAGATGCAAATCAATACAGACTTTTCTGTATTAGGAAGTGGCGTTAGTGGGCTTTTTGATTTAAAAGGAAGGCTTATTGGAATTTATACAAATAATTCAGATGAAAAAACAAGCAATGCAATATCCATTTCTAGTATTCAAGATGAGATTGATTTATTAGAAAGTCAAAGTTCAATTGCTTGTTTGGGTGTATATGGACAAGAGGTTACAAAAGAGATTGCTACAACGCATAATTTGCCTTATGGTATTTACATCACCAATTTAGTTGAAAAGGGTGCAGCTTATAAGTCGGGTCTTCAAAATGGAGATGTCATTACAAAAATTGGAGAAACAACTGTCTTTAACTTGCAAAGTCTAAAAAGCGAGATTTTAAAAAGAGAAAATAAAGAAGAAGTGCAGGTGACCGTTCAAAGAAGTGGTGCAAAAGGTTATAAGGAAATTGTGCTAAATGTAAAATTAGGAAAGAGATAGAAAGATTGGAGTAAGTATGAAGTATATTAAAGATTTAAGAGAAGGAATGAGAACTTCTGATATTTATTTATGTAAACAAAAACAGGCATTAAAGACAAAAGCAGGAAAGAATTATTTTTCTTTATTGCTTCAAGATAAAACTGGTATTATTGATGCAAAGATTTGGGACTTAAGTAATGGAATCAATCATTTTGAAGCGCTTGATTACATTCAAGTAGAAGGTGATGTAAATTGTTTCCAAGGTGCATTACAGATGAATGTAAGAAGAGTTCGTCTTGCCGATAAGGGTGAATATAATCCAGCAGATTATTTACCAACAACTCGTTATTCCATTGAAGATATGTATCGAAAATTAGTAGGTTATGTCAATGAGATTGAAAATCCATATTTATCTGCATTATGTAAAAGTTTCTTTGTAGAAGATGAAAACTTTGTTAAGGTATTTAAACGTCATTCAGCAGCAAAGAGTGTTCATCATGGATTTGTAGGGGGATTATTAGAGCATACTTTAGGTGTTGTAAAATTATGCGACTTTTTCTGTGGACGTTATCCAATTATTAACAGAGACTTATTGCTAAGTGCAGCAATGTTTCATGATATGGGAAAAGTAAAAGAGTTATCCACATTTCCAGAAAATGATTATACCGACGAAGGTCAGTTATTAGGACATATTGTGATGGGTGTGGAAATGTTAGATGAACATATTCGTAAAATTGATGGATTCCCAGCTGGACTTGCATTGGAATTAAAGCACTGCATTTTAGCTCATCATGGGGAATATGAGTTTGGTTCTCCAAAGAAACCAGCAATGATTGAAGCGGCTGCATTAAATTTAGCTGATAATGCAGATGCAAAATTAGAAACCATGACTGAATTATTAGAAAATGGCAATCCAGAAGATGAATGGTTAGGATACAACAGAATGTTTGAAACGAATTTTAAAAGGACTTCAAAATAATGAGTGTAAAAAATCAAATTGTTTTAAGTGATGGAAGAATATTAAAGAAGAATGAAAGTGTAATACTTACAATCGACGATATGAGTGAAACAGGCGAGGGAATTGGCAAGGCAGAAGGATATACTTTTTTTGTTAAAAATGCAGTTTCAGGCGATGTCGTAGAGGCTCATATTACAAAACTTTTAAAAAATTATGGCTATGCGAAAACAAAGAAAATTATTACACCATCGCCTTATCGTGTAACTCCAGCTTGTAAAAATGCAAGACCTTGTGGAGGATGTCAATTACAAGAGCTTTCTTATGAAGGACAGCTTGAATTTAAATATAAAAAAGTAAAAGGTCATATGGAACGTATAGCCGGGATGGAAGAGGTCACGATTTTTCCAGTCAAGGGAATGAAAGAAGCCTTTCATTATCGCAATAAATCCCAGTATCCAGTACAAAGAGGAAAAGATGGACAGATTGTCATGGGATTTTATGCGGGAAGAACGCATAGCGTAATCGAGGCAAGTGATTGCTTATTGAATTTAGGAAAAGATAAAGAAATCTTAGAAATTATTAAAGGCTATATGGAAACCCATCATATTGCTCCTTATGATGAAAAAAGCGGTAAAGGAATTGTTCGTCATGTCATGATTCGTTATGGAAAACATACTGGTCAAATTATGGTGTGTTTAGTTGTAACGAAGAATCAATTAAAAGCAAATGAAGAATTGGTAAAACAATTGTTGAAGGTAGAAGGAATGACAAGCATTTGCTTAAATATAAATCCGGCTAACACGAATGTTATCTTGGGTGAGAAGATGGTACAGCTTTATGGCAATGATTTTATTGTTGATACGATAGGTGATGTGCAATATCGCATTTCAGCAAAGTCGTTCTTTCAAGTAAATCCAGACCAGACGAAGGTACTTTATGATACTGCCCTAGAATATGCAGGTCTTACCGGAAATGAAGTAGTGTGGGATTTGTACTGTGGAATTGGTACGATTTCTCTATTTTTGGCACAAAAGGCAAAGAAAGTTTACGGTGTGGAAATTGTACCAGCTGCAATTGAAAATGCCAATGAAAATGCCAAACTAAATGGAATGGAAAATGTAGAATTTTTCTGTGGAAAAGCAGAAGAAGTGTTACCAAGGGAGTATGAAGAACATCAGATTTATGCCGATGTGATTGTTACCGACCCACCACGTAAAGGCTGCGAGGTAGAGGTACTCGATACGATGGTAAAGATGAATCCAAAAAGAATTGTGTATGTGTCTTGTAATTCTGCGACACTGGCAAGAGATGTGAAGTATTTGGCAGAGTATGGATATCGGGTGGAGAAGGTGCAACCGGTGGATATGTTTGCACAGACTGTGCACGTCGAGACGGTATGTTTATTGTCCAAACTCCACGAAGCGAAGCATCATGTGAATGTGAGACTTGACATGGACGAGATGGATTTAACGGCGGCTGAGAGCAAGGCTACTTATGAGGAGATAAAGAAGTATGTTGCAGAGTATAATGATGGAATGAAGGTATCTGATCTGTATAT
>CABUZU010000005.1 GCA_902496125.1 uncultured Lachnospiraceae bacterium | reverse complement strand
TAATACGAGTATGATATAAGTATTGTAGTAATAGAAACATAGTGGAATGTAAATTTTAACCGCAACCTCTGGTGATACTGGTAAGGCAGCTATGGCTGGATTTGCCGATGTTCCTGGAACACGTATTATTGTATTCTTCCCAAAAGACGGTGTAAGCCCAATTCAGAAGAAACAGATGGTTACTCAAAAGGGTGACAATACTTTAGTTGTTGCAGTAGAAGGTAACTTTGATGATTGCCAGACTAAGGTAAAGCAGATGTTTGGTGATAAAGAATTAGAAAAAGAAATGTTAGAAAAAGGTTTCCGTTTCTCTTCTGCAAACTCTATCAACATTGGTCGTTTAGTACCACAGGTTGTTTACTATGTATACAGCTACTGCACATTATTAAACGAAGGCAAATTAAACGATGGAGATAGGTTAAATGTAGTAGTACCTACTGGTAACTTTGGTAATATTTTAGCAGCTCTTTATGCAAAATTAATCGGAGTACCTCTAGGAAGATTAATCTGTGCATCAAATGACAACAAAGTATTATTTGATTTCTTCTCAACAGGAACCTATGATAGAAATCGTGAATTTATTTTAACTACTTCTCCATCTATGGATATCTTAATTTCTAGTAACCTAGAGCGTTTAATCTACAGATTATGTGGAAATGATGCGAAAAAGACTAAGGAATTAATGGATGCATTAACCACAGATGGTAAATATACCATTACAGAAGAAATGAGAAAGCAATTTAGTGGATTTGGTGCAGGCTATGCAACCGAAGAAGAAGTAGCAAAGACGATCCATGACTTATATGAAAAGACAGGCTATGTAATTGATACTCATACTGCAGTAGCTAGTTGCGTTTATAATAAATACGTAGAAGCAAGTAAGGATAAGACTCCTACTGTTATTGCATCAACTGCAAGTCCATATAAGTTTACAAGAAGCGTGATGATTGCAATTGATAAAAAATACGCCGAAATGGAAGACTTTGCAATGATTGATGAATTAAGCAAGATTTCTAAAACCGCAGTACCAAATGCAATTGAAGAGATTCGCAGTGCCGAAGTTCGTCATAAAACCGTTTCAACGGTAGACGGTATGGAAGAGGTTGTAAAAGGATTCTTAAAGAAATAGTTGTTTTTCTCAGACGAACAAATATCTTTGACGAAAAAATACAATTTTGATAAAATTTGGCAATATTGTATAGTATTATGATTAAAATATAGTAGAATTCGTTTTTATAACTAAGTTGTGCAAGTGTCATTAGCAACTTAGTTAAAAAATATACAATAAAGATTCGTGAAGTGTATTTTTACAAATACAGTTTTAAGAAGAGCAAAAAAGAAAAGTTTAGGAAAAATTTGACTTTTTAAAAAATTTGTGAGAAAATCATATCCGTGCTGAATTTTGTTAAATAGCAAATTTTATATATTTTAGGAGGATTTTTCAAATGCAAACATACGGACTTGAAAAATTAGGGATTATTAATCCTAGCGCTGTTTATCGTAACTTACCTGTTTCTCAGTTAGTAGAAAAGGCTGTACTTCGTGGTGAAGGTACCCTTAGCAATACAGGTGCTTTAGTTATTAAGACTGGTAAATACACTGGTCGTTCCCCAGAAGATAAATTTATTGTTGATTCTGAAGGTGTTCATGATGAAATCGCTTGGGGCAAGGTAAACGTTCCAATTTCTCAGGAAAAATTCGATGCAATTTACGAAAAGGTAGTTGCTTACTTACAGAATCGTGAAGTATTTATCTTTGATGGTTTTGCAGGAGCAGACCCTAACCATACCAAATCTTTCCGTATTGTAAATGAATTAGCTTCTCAGAACTTATTCATCCATGAACTTTTAATTCGTCCAACAGCTGAGCAGTTAGAAAACTTCAGTGAAGATTTCACAATTATCGCAGCTCCTGGTTTTAAATGTATCCCAGAAAGAGATGGCGTTCACAGTGAAGCAGCAATCATCATTGACTACGAAAAGAGAATTGTATTAATCGCTGGTTCTCAGTATTCAGGCGAAATTAAAAAGAGCGTATTCTCTGTAATGAACTACTTAATGCCAAAAGAAGGTGTATTCCCAATGCACTGCTCTGCTAACATTGGTAAGGATGGAGATGCAGCTGTATTCTTTGGTTTATCAGGTACAGGTAAGACCACATTAAGTGCTGACCCTAACCGTAAATTAATCGGTGATGATGAACATGGTTGGTCTGATAAGACTGTATTCAACTTTGAAGGTGGATGCTATGCTAAATGTATCAACTTAAAAGCTGAAAACGAACCAGAAATCTACAATGCAATCAAATTTGGTTCAGTAGTAGAAAACGTAGTAATGGATCCAGAAACTCGTGAATTAGACTTTGATGATGCTGCATTAACAGAAAATACTCGTGTTGGTTATCCAATCGACTATATTCCAAATGCAGCAATCCCAGGTGTAGGTTCTACTCCTAAGACAGTTATCTTCTTAACAGCAGATGCTTTTGGTGTATTACCTCCAATTTCTAAATTGGATTCTAACCAGGCAATGTACTACTTTGTATCTGGTTTTACAAGTAAATTAGCTGGTACAGAACGTGGAATCACAAGCCCAGTTCCTACCTTCTCAACATGCTTTGGTGAACCTTTCTTACCATTAGATCCAAGTAAATATGCTCAGATGCTTAGCGAAAAAGTAGCTGAAAGCGGAGCAAACGTATACTTAATCAACACTGGTTGGAATGGTACTGGAAGCCGTATTAAATTAAAATATACTCGTGCAATGGTAACAGCAGCTTTAAATGGCGATTTAGAAAAAGGCGAATTTGTAACCGATAAAGTATTCGGTGTACAGGTTCCTACCGCTATCGAAGGTGTTCCTTCTGAAATCTTAATTACAGAAAATACTTGGGAAGATAAAGATGCTTATCTTGCAAAAGCAAAAGAACTTGCTAAGATGTTCAACGAAAACTTCAAGAAATATACTCATATGCCTAAGGAAGTTGTTGAAGCAGGTCCTAAAGCTGAATAAAAAAAACCTTGATTTCATCTGAGTTTTGTTGTAAAGTATTCACATACGCCGATGATGCGGAAGTAAAGGCAGTTGTGCACTCACAGAGAGTTCGGATAGGTGTGAACCGAATAGAACGCAGGTTGTCAAATGGGCCCGCTAGGTATTGTCGTAAGACGCCATGAAAGTGGAAGTCTTTATTGAGGCTTCAAACAGGGTGGCACCGCGGGTAAAAGAAGACTCGTCCCTGACAAAGAATAATCTTTGTCAGGGGCGAGTTTTTTTATATTATGATGCTAGGGTCAAAAACTCAAAAGCCGGTCGTGCTTGCACGGCAAGGGTTTTGAGCTTGGGACCCGCCAAACATGAGAAATTGCGATTTACGTAGTAAATCAGCGAATTTCGAATGTTTGTAGAATTGCGTGAGTTGCTCTGCAACGGAGCAATTCGTAAGCATCCATAGACTAAAATAAAAAGGGGGAGATGTAATGTTACAGCCAAAGTTAGAACAAGTAAAAGAAATTGCAGCACTTCATGAATACAAAAAAGTGCCAATTTTAAGAGAGATTTATTCTGATTTTAAGACACCAATTGAAGTGTTGCGAGTATTAAAGAGTGTAAGCAATCACTGTTATATGCTAGAAAGTATTGAGAACTCAGAAAAATGGGGACGTTACACCTTTTTAGGATTCGACCCCAAGTTAGAGCTTATCTGTATGAATGGTAAATTAACCGTCAATGCAGGAATGAAGCTAACAATGGAGACCACTCATCCAGCAGAGTATATCCGTAAGATTATTGAAGAGAATAAAAGTCCAAAGATTGAAGGATTTCCTTCCTTTACCGGTGGGCTTGTAGGCTATTTTGCTTATGATTACATTAAGTACAGTGAGCCAAAGCTAGAACTAGAGGCTGGAGATGAAGAGAAGTTCAAAGATGTCGATTTAATGCTCTTTGATAAGGTCATTGTATTTGACCATTTTAAAAACAAGATGCTCTTCATTGTCAATATGGATATTGAAGAGGAAACTGGTATAGAAACCGAATACAACCGTGCACAGATGGAATTAGAAAAAATGATTCATCTAGTTCGTACAGGAGAACCTGCTAAGATTCAAAAGGGTGTATTAAAATCTGATATCAAAGCATTATTTAGTAAAGAAGAATACTGTCAGATGGTAGAAAAGGCGAAACACTATATTCGTGAAGGAGATATCTTCCAAGTCGTACTTTCAAACCGTTTAGAAGCTGATTTTGAAGGAAGTCTATTTGATACTTACCGTGTGCTTCGTACCATTAATCCATCACCATATATGTTTTATTTCTCAGGAGAGGATATGGAGATTGCCGGTGCTTCACCAGAAACGCTTGTAAAGTTACAAGATGGTACCTTACATACCTTCCCACTTGCAGGAACCAGACCAAGAGGACGAAATGAAGAAGAAGATAGACAATTAGAAGAGGGACTAAGAAAAGACCCGAAGGAATGTGCCGAACACAATATGTTAGTAGACCTTGGACGAAACGACTTAGGTAAGATTAGTAAATTTGGTTCGGTAGAAGTGGAACGATATATGGATGTATTAAAATATTCTCACGTTATGCATATTGGTTCTACAGTAAAAGGAACGATAAGAGAGGATAAAGATGCACTAGATGCAGTAGATGCCGTACTTCCAGCAGGAACTTTGTCTGGTGCACCGAAGATTCGAGCTTGCGAGATTATTAATGAATTAGAGAAAAATAAACGTGGTATTTATGGTGGAGCCATTGGATATATTGATTTTACTGGAAATCTAGATACTGCAATTGCCATCCGTATTGCTTATAAGAAAAATAATAAGGTCTATGTTCGTTCTGGTGCAGGAATTGTAGCAGACAGCGTACCAGAGACCGAATACCAAGAATGTATTAATAAGGCAAGAGCAGCCTTAAAAGCTTTAGAAATGGCACAAGGAGGACTAGACGAATGATTTTATTAATTGATAATTACGATAGCTTTTCTTACAATTTATATCAGTTAGTCGGTACAATTAATCCCGACATTACGGTCATTCGTAATGATGAAAAGACCATTAAAGAAATCGAACAGATGGCACCGGAAGCCATTTTATTATCACCAGGACCTGGAAAGCCATCCGATGCAGGAATCTGTATCGATGTGGTAAAATATTTTGCAGGAAAGATTCCAATTTTAGGTGTTTGTCTGGGACATCAATCCATTTTTGAAGCGTTTGGTGGAACCGTATCCTATGCGAAGGAGCTTATGCATGGCAAGCAATCCATTGCCAGTGTTGATACCACCAATCCAATTTTTAAAGGATTGCCAAAAGAAGTTCCAGTAGCAAGATATCATTCCCTAGCAGGGATTAAAGAAACACTTCCTGATGTGTTAAAAGTCATTGCCGTTAGTGATGATGGAGAAATTATGGCAGTAGCCCATAAAGAATATCCAGTCTTTGGATTACAATTCCATCCAGAATCTATTATGACCCCACAAGGAAAACAGATGATGCAAAATTTTTTATCAATAAGGAGGAGTAAAAAAATGATAAGAGAGGCAATTATTCGATTAGCAGATAAACAGGATTTATCTTATGAAATGGCAGAGGACTGTATGGACGAAATTATGAGTGGTGATACTTCCGATATTCAGACCAGTGCATTTTTAACCGCACTTTCTATGAAGGGAGAAACTATTGACGAAATTACCGCTTGTGCATCTGGGATGAGAAAACATTGTGTAAAATTATTACACGATATGGATGTATTAGAGATTGTAGGAACCGGTGGAGACCGTTCAAATTCCTTTAATATTTCAACCACTTCTTCACTTGTAGTATCCGCAGCAGGTGTGCCAGTAGCGAAACATGGCAATCGTGCAGCATCTAGTAAATGCGGTGCAGCAGATGTTTTAGAAGCATTAGGAGTAAATATTACCGTATCCCCAGAGAAAAGTCAGGAGTTATTAAAAGAGATTGGTATTTGTTTCTTATTTGCACAAAACTATCATATCTCTATGAAGTATGTAGCACCCGTTCGTAAAGAACTGGGTATTCGAACCATCTTTAATATCTTAGGACCACTAGCCAATCCAGCAGGTGCCAATATGCAGTTAATGGGTGTTTATTCCGAAGACCTTGTAGATCCAATGGCGAAGGTACTTTCAAACCTCGGTGTTAAAAATGGTATGGTAGTTTTTGGACAAGATGGACTTGATGAAATCTCAGCAAGTGCACCAACAAGTGTTTGTGAAATTCGAGATGGCAAGCTTAGCAGTTATGTTATCACACCAGAACAATTTGGTATGGCTCGTTGCAGCAAGGATGAATTAATCGGTGGCTTTCCAGAAGAAAATGCTAAGATTACAAGAGATATCTTAAACGGTCAAAAAGGCGGTAAGAGAAATGCAGTGGTATTAAATGCAGGTGCAGCTCTCTATATTGCAAAACCAGAACTTACATTAGAACAAGCAATGAAGCAAATTGAAGAAATCTTAGACAGTGGTAAGGCAGCAGAGCAGTTAGAAAAATTTGTAAAACTTTCTAATGAATAGAGGAATGATGATGATATTAGATGAAATTGCAGCAAAGACAAAAGAACGAAAACGAGTGATTTCCTATGAACAGATGAAGAAGACGGCACTTGAAATGGAAGTAACGGATGAATTTCCATTTGAGAAAGCATTAAAAAAAGAAGGAATGTCCTTTATTTGTGAAGTAAAGAAAGCATCTCCATCAAAAGGATTAATAGCACCTGATTTTCCTTACATAGAAATTGCCAAAGAATATGAACAAGCAGGTGCAAGTGCAATTAGCGTACTAACCGAACCTGAATACTTTAAAGGCGCAAATGAATACTTAACGGAAATTAGTAAGGCAGTAAAGATTCCACTTCTTCGTAAAGACTTTACCATTGATGACTATATGATTTATGAGGCAAAGGTGATTGGAGCAAGTGCAGTTTTACTTATTTGTGCCATCTTGACAGATGAGCAGTTAAAGGAGTATATTAAACTTGCAGACAGTCTTGGACTTTCTGCCCTAGTAGAAGCTCATACCAAGGAAGAGGTTATGCGAGCAATGAAGGCAGGAGCTAGAATTATAGGAGTGAATAATCGTGACTTAAAGACCTTTAAAGTCGATGTCACAACTAGTATTCGCCTTCGCAGTCTCGTACCACCAGAATTTATTTACGTCTCAGAAAGTGGAATTAAGACACCAGAGGATGTAAAAAAGCTAAAAGAAAATGGAACCGATGCCGTACTTATTGGTGAGACTTTTATGAGAAGCAAGGATAAAGTAGAAATGTTAAAACGCTTGAATGGAGAATAAGATGGACAAAGATTTCATTACCTTAACAATTGGCAAAACAAAAAACATTGCACTGATTGCACACGATAAGAAAAAAGCAGAATTAATTAAATGGTGTAAAGACAATAAGGAAATCTTAGAAAAACACACACTTTGCGGAACTGGAACCACAGCTAGAATGATTACAGACCAGACCGGATTATCAGTAAAAGGATATAACAGCGGTCCACTCGGTGGAGACCAGCAGATTGGAGCAAAGGTGGTAGAAGGTCAGATTGATTTTATTGTATTCTTCTCAGACCCACTTACCGCAGCACCGCATGACCCGGATGTAAAAGCACTTCTTCGTATTGCACAGGTTTATGATATACCGATGGCAAATAATAAGGCAACTGCAGACTTTATGATTCGCTCAGAATATATGGACAAAGAGTATAATCACGATGTCATTAATTTTAGAAAAAATATTGAAAAAAGAGCAGTAGAACTTAAATAAGAGATAGCCCCCGAAATTTTGTAGGGGGCTATCTTAGTACTAAAGGATGAAAAATGAAACAGAAAATGATGCAGATGGAAAACATTCTATATTATATGAGGGAAAATATTACAAAAGACCTTACCTCACAACAAGTAGCACAAGCATTTGGATACAGTACTAGGTATTTTGAAAAGATATTTCGGGAATATTTTGAACTTCCCTTTCCTAAATATTGGACCAAATTAAAATTAAGAGATATTGCTTCAAAACTAATCACAAAAGAGCTTTTATTAGGGAAAGAAATGCTAGAACAAACCGGCTATGCCAATTCATCTAGTTTTTCAAAAGCTTTTAAAAAAGAATTGGGTATCTCTCCATCGAATTTTATAAAAGAACACAGAGAAGTTCCCGATATGCCTATCAAACAAGATTTATTTGGAATTAAGATTGATTTTGAATATCTTACTGGCGATAATATTACAATAATAGGACGATCGATAATGATTGATGACCAAGATTTTTCGAATATTGTAGAATATATTATTGAAAAAACTGCATGGGCTCTAGACCACTGTGAACAGCCGATAGAGGGTGAATTTTATGGTTTACTCTGGCACAATGAGAAAACAAGTTCCGGATTGCAATATGTAGTGGCATATCCTAGAAAGACTCCATCAAAAGATGAACTTACGATTCAAATCCCCAATATTTACTATGCTTCCTTTTCTTGTAAAAGACCAAAGTCTGATAAAGAAACGGCGAAGCTATCAAGGGTTCTAATGCGATATATTTACAATGAATGGCGAGTTGCAAATAATAAAAAGCAAAATCAGATGGGAATCGTTTATGAAAAGTTTGAGAAAGATAGAATCACAATCTATTTTCCAATTCTAAGACAAGCAGATGAATTAAATGAAAATAAGAGATATGGAATTGAACAGTGGACGCGTTGCATTGATGAGCATATTTTAGAAGACCTTACGATTAAATCGTTAGCCAAGAAAGTTTATTATTCTGAGAAGAGTTTTAAAGAAATTTTTAAGCTCTATTATGGATTAAGTCCTATGGATTATATTCTCCAACGACGATTATATATGGCAACGATGGAATTAAAAGAAGGACATTTAGCTAGTGATGTCGCAGTAAAATATAAATTTAAATCCGAAGAAGAATTTCGCAGGTTAGTTGAACAATTTGAGCAAGAAGAATTTGAATCAATTAATTTGGTACAATATTATGAGTCCTATAAAAAATTTGTAAAGGTTTCTTTTCAAACGATGGAAGAAGAAAAAGTCATTGCAAAGATGATAAATCCAAAAGAAGAAGATTTTAATATTCCAGAAAGTGCATACTTTTATTATAGAAATGATTTTGATTGCTTACAAGGGACAGATTATGCTGACAGTAAAGATAAAGCTTCGTTATGGGACGAGGTGATTACAGAAGGAAAAAAATCCTATGAATATGTATTAGGACCGGTGGTAAAAGAGGTTGGGCAGATACCAGAAGGAATGAAGGTTTTTACACTAGCTGGTGGAAAGTATGCGATTTTTTATACCGAGAATGAATCCGATATGGATAGGTTCCCTGAGACCTTTCGTATGATGATGCGATGTGCCTTTTTGGGGTGGATAAAGGACAATATGGCGAGGATGGATTGGAAGAGGATAACATTTGTCCGTTATTATGATGGAAAGATGTATTTTTTTGTACCGGTGATTGGGTAGATTTGGACAATTTTTTCCTTTTGTAAAAACTTTATAGGTATGTTAAAGTTGTTTTATAAAGTTTTTGCGAGGAGGAAAATAAATGAAAAAGAATTTAAAACTTTTGGCTATTATTGTGATGGCAGGAATGCTTGGATTATTGATGAATCTAAATGTATTTGCAGCAGGAAAAGGAACTGTGACAGCGACAGTGGAACGATTTGTGTTAGGAGGAGATTATATTGTGGAACCTACTATTGTGGAGTTTACAGAAGGGGAAACGTATGCTGATATATTAGAAAGAATACTTAATGAAAAAAATCTTACCTTTAGTAAGAATACAAAGTCAAGTTACGGATATTATTTTGAAGGAATTAAAGGTGTAGATTGCGGAATTGAAAATATGCCACAGTGTGTAAAAGATTTGTTGGAAAATATGACAATATCAGGCAGGAAATTAGAAATTGAAAAAAATAAAAAAGATGGCTTGTATGAATTTTCTTATACACAGGGTTCTGGTTGGATGTATTATGTTAATAATAAGTATGTTAATGTTGGTATGAAGAGTAAAGCTCCAGAAGATGGAGACGTAGTTCGCTATATGTTTACGCTTGCTTATGGAGCAGATCTTACGGGTACTTTAGATAAGAGTATGACTGGAACCGGCAAGGAGAAAGTCTTCTATAAAGTAGCTGATAAAACAGAATTAATCAGATATATCGCTCAAATTAATCAAAATAAAGCGCGTTGGCAAAAGATGGAGGGTTTTTCAGATTCTTATAATGATGCTATGGATGTTTTGGCAACAATCGATGCATCTCAATGGGATGTAGACGATGTACTTGCAGAATTAGAGAGTTATTTTCCTGATAAATTAACTTTGAATAAGAATAAGTTAGATTTAGATATAGGTAAGAGTGAGAAACTTTCTTATACATTTTTGCCGGCGAAAAGTTTGGCAACCGTTTTTTGGTCTTCTGATAATAACTCAGTGGCAACTGTAAAAAATGGAGTAGTTACCGGAACAGGAAAAGGAACTACAAAAATTCATGCAACAACAATTAACGGATTAGAAGCAACTTGTAGTGTGACAGTGAAAGAAACTCCTGAAATGACTGCATTTAAGGCTAGTGCTCCTACAATTTCTGTAAAGGCATTATCTTATAACAGTGTGAAAGCAAGTTGGAAATCTTATAAAAATGCGACAAGCTATGATGTATATCGTAGGACAGCTAACGGAAGTTGGAAGAAGTTAAAGAGTGTAAAAAGTACTTCTTATACAGATGAAACAGCTACAACAGGTACAACATATTATTATAAAGTAAAAGCAAAAAGTAGTAAATGGGGTAGTACTACCATTTATAGTAAAGACAGTAGTTCTAAGAAAATTGCGACAAAACTTGGACAGGTTACGCTTAAGAGTGTGAGTGCTGGTAAGAAATGTGCAACAATAAAATGGAACAGCATAAAAGGGGCGTCTGGTTATAAGGTTTATCGTGCAACAAGTAAGAATGGTAAGTATACTTGTATCAAAACTGTAAAAAGTAAGGTGATTTCTTACAAGAATACAAAGTTGACGAAAGGTAAAACTTATTATTATAAGATTCGTGCATATCGTACAGTGAATAGTAAAGCAATTTATGGAAATTATTCAAAAATAAAATCAACAAAAATTAAATAAACCTACAAATATTCCAAAATGGAATCATTGATATACATTAAAATATCTCAAATATATAAAAATGGACAAAGTTACGCCGTCGACTTATAGGAAAGATTGTGGTAAAATATAATCATCTTGCAAGATATATGTTGTCTAAATAAAATGTAAAATGTAGAAAATTAAAAGGATAAATTTGGTACATATACGTTTTATTTAGAAACGAGAAACGGAAAATTTTATAAACAGTACTCACTACAAATAAAAATGTAGTTAGAGTAGAAAGGAGCTTTTATGGCGAAATTGAATGCAATTGGTAGAAAAGTTTTAGCGTTCTTGTTAGTAATGGCTATGGTATTAGGTATGGGTAGTCCTGCATTGGCAGCTTCTGCAAGTACAGCAACACAGACAGTAACGATTCATTTTATGGAAAGAGATTCACGTGATAGTAAAAATGTAACTGAGTCTCTAATAGAGGAATTAGATATTGCAATTAATTCTACGGATTCAGTAATGGTAGCTGTTCAACAGGCAATAAAAGAAGCTGGAACAGGTTATAATTGTAGCTATATTTATTCTCCAGCCTATGAATGGAATGGTACCCAATATCCAGCATATTATTATTTAGATTCTGTAACTTTAACTAATACAGAATATAAGAATAATTATACTATTACAGAGACTACAACAGGACATCACTATGACGGTAAAGCTTGGGTATGGAATTTTGATGGTTCTACTACCTACCCAGATAGCTATATGGATCAAGTATCTGTTGGTTCTAATGAAGATATCTATTTATACTTCGAGCAAACAGCATTTGATTATTAATTAACTGTTTATAGTATCAATTAATTTTTGCACTTAAAAGAAGTCACCTGTATGAAGTTTATATGAGCTTCATACAGGTGATATCTTAGAACGTGAAATAAGGATATTGGAGGATATATGAAAGAATATGGAAAATTTGGAATAAGTAAAATTTTTATTTTACTTATTTTTTTGACAGTGGTAGGAATAATATCTTCTTTTAATGTATATGCAGCGGATGGTAAAGATTATTTAACGAATATCTCAATAAGGATATCCAATGCAGCTGATCCAGAAAGTGTAGAGTGTATTGACCAAGAGAATCATATTTATATGATTACTCCAACTGCTCGCTCTATTAATAAAGTTGAAGGAATACTTCAAGAGCAGAATTTGACAGTAGAATTTGTTTCTAATAATGCTGATAGTAAGGTTACAAATCTAGAATATACGAATAATGAAGATGGAACTAGAAACTTTGTAATGAGTACAAAAATGGGAAGTTATAAAGGACCATATCTTTTTTATTTAAATATTAAAAAAGAAGATGTTGTTTTAGATACATATACAATTATTATAAATTTAAGTACTGTAGGAAATGTAAAACAACATAGTATTGGTACTGATATAGCATTAGTAGATGGAGATAAAGTAATTCAACAATTACTTACAGCTGAAGAATATGTAAGTGGTTCTGAAAAGGTAGCTGTACAGACGATTAATTTAGAAAAAGGTCATTCATCAGTAGCTGTTAGAATTAAAAAAGATTGTCCAATTCCTCAAATGTACCTAAGTGTTAGAGATGATCCGAATTATTTTTGTCGTAAATGGTGTTTAGCAGATGAAAATTATATATCGGTAAATGGCGGAGAACAAATTAGATTTGATAGTGCATCAAATGATTTAAATAAAACAAGTCCTGCTTTGAATTTAAGAAAAGGATTAAATGTTGTAGAAATTTTGCAAAATACAAGTGGAAATCCTCAACAAGGTGGAGGATTTCGCACTTCTGCAAGTTGGTGTAGTAAGATTGTATTGATCAATTGTGAAGAAGAGGTAAAACCTTCAACTTCTTCTAATACAGATCTAGATTTATTAACAGCTATTTCTTGGGTCAATGACAGGGGTGTTGATAAATATGTTCAATACACCACAGAGCTAGATAATGAGAAAAATACTTATGCAATTTATCTTCCAGACTATATGAAGTATAATTTAATAGCTGTAGGAATTTCTACGAAAGATCCAAGTACAAAATGGGAAGTAACACCTAATTCTGGAACAGCAGGTCGATACGTAGCAGTAGATATTACAGAACGCAAGCCGATTACCGTTACAGTAACTGCTTCGGATGGTACAAAAGTTGAAAAAACAATTGAGATTAAAAAAGCACCAGAGTCTGCGGATGCTTCTTTATATGGATTAGATATTAGAGGAGCTTCTTTAGCATCAGGAGAGAAGATCGATAAAAATACTGGATTATATACCGTATGTCTTCCAGAAAATACGACACAGATAACTTTAAAACCTAATTGTGCAGATTTTGCAAAAGAAGTTACAGTTGATGGCAAAGCATTAAATGAAGATGGTACGATTACAGTTAATATAGATAATATAAGTAGAATTCATATTGTAGCTGAAGATGGTTATACAGAAAAAACATATCGATTATTATATCAAAAAGCAGATGGCAGTTATCCATATTTTGGAATTTCTGAAGAAACAAAAAAAGAAGCAGCAGATATGTTAACGAAATGGAATGCTTCTGCAAATTCAAGTAAAGAATTCACACCAGATTATTGGTTTGTTTATATGGCAAAGGCTACTGGTATTGATTTAGATGGAACTTATGTCTATGATGTAACTAATCATACTTATAATCAAGCAACAGACTGGGCAGCTGCTATTTTGGAATTATGTATAGCTGGTGAGAATCCATATGATTTTAATGGAGTAAACTATGTAGAAGGTCTTTTAGGCTATGATAAAGATGCATATTTTGGTCCTTATGCCGCTAATATTTGGACTTATTTAGCATTTAGAGCAGCTGGCTATGATTATGAAAAGATGGATAAATTAGTTGCTGAAATAAAGGAACAGGCATTTAGAAAAACGGAAGGAATGGCAGATAGTATCGATATGGGAGCTTGGGCAGCAGCAGCAATTGCAGATAAGCTTACAGTTGAAGAAAAAGTTGCTTGGGCGGAAAATATTTATGAAAATTGCCAAAAGAAAGATGGAGAAGAAGCAGGTATCTTTATGGATAACTATTATCTAATTCCGAACTCTAATACACATGGATGTATTTTAACAGCATTAAATATGTTAAATGTTGATCCAGAAATGTTTGCGATTAGTGAAGATAAGTCTCCATTAAAGACAGTTAAAAATATGTATTTAACAGAAGAAGGTTGGTTTAAATATAATTTAACCAATACTTATTCAACCAACTTTAATAAAGACATGGTTATTGGTTTAGGTGATTTAGTATCTGGAACTAATGTTTGGGTAAGTATGTATTTAGATAATCAGAAATTAAATGATTTAATAACTGCTTCAGAAAAATTATTAGGTAAAGGTACAGATAAACAAAATGCAGCTTTACAGAAAGCTTATGATGCAGCAGTAGCAGTAAAAGATAAAACAAGTGGATTTGCTACAGAGTACTTTAATTTACAAACAGCAGCAAAAGCAATTGGTGGTGCTGACATTGCTCCATCTTGCCGTATGTGCTCTAAAGAAACTGGAAAAACGATTGACAAATTAATCTCTGACATCGATAAAATTGGTACAGTAACTTTAGATAAAGAGGATGATATTAAAGTATTAAAGAAAACTTATGATGAATTACCTACAGATGTATCTAAAATTTATGTAACAAATATTGATGTATTGACAGCAGCTATTGATAAAGTTGAACAGTTATATCTTGATTCAATAGACGAAAAGATTGCAAACCTCGGTGACGTAGATGATTTAACCATCGAAAACCAAGCAGCAGTAAAAGAAGTAAAAGAACTTTACGATGCACTTTCCGATTCCCAGAAGAAGTCTTTAGAAAATGGAAAGACTGTTCAAAAAGCAGTGAATAAGATGGCAGCTCTTGAAGTAGAAGCTCTTATTGAAGTGATTCCAGAAGAAGTTACTTTAAAGAATGAAAAAGAAATACAAGCAGCAAGAAAAGCCTATAATGAGTTAACGACTGCACAGAAGAGATTAGTATTATCAGAAACTTATGTGAAATTAACAGATGCTGAAAAAGCACTTAAGGCATTAAAGAAACCAGTTGTTACAATTAAACTAAATAAAACTAGCCTTACTTTAAAACAGAACCAGAAAGTTACTTTAAAAGCAACTGTATCAAGTAAAGAAGATGTATTCTGGACAAGTTCAAATCCAAAAGTTGCAAGCGTAGATAATAGTGGTGTAGTAACTTCTTATAAAGATGGAACAACCGTTATCAAAGCGTTTACAAAGAATGGAGACAAAGCAACTTGTACTGTAAAGGTAAATGCAAAATTACAGTTAAAAGCAAATGCAAATAAGCTTACTTGGAAGAAGATTGCAGATGCAAAGGGATACAAAGTATATCAATATAACTCAACCTCTAAAAAATATAAAAAGATTGCAACCCTTAGTGCAAGCAAGACTTCTTATACAGTAAACAAATTAAACGCAGGAACAAACTATACATTCAAAGTAACTTCTTACAAAGTAGAAAATGGCAAAGATGTTACAAAGAAATCAGAAGTAGTTAAAACTGCAACAAAACCTGCAAAAGTAACCATTAATAAAGTTGCTAAGAAATCAGCTAAGTCCATAAAGATTACTTGGAAAAAGACCAAAGCTACCGGTTACGAAGTATGGATGAAGAGTAGTAAGAATGGAGCTTATAAACTTGTAAAGACGATTACCAAATCTTCTACTACAAGCTATACAAAGAGTAACTTAGCAAAAAATAAAACTTATACCTTTAAGATTCGTGCATATAAGAACGTAGGCGACCAGACTTTATATGGTGCTTACTCCACTGCAAAGTCTTTAAAATTAAAATAGGTTAAATAACGACAAGCCAGCTAACTAAATAGCTGGCTTGTTTTCGTATTGATTTACTTCGAATATTTATCAAGATAAGCTTTCGCTTGCTCTAATGGAATCTTTAATTTTTTCTGTAAACGAACAAGAATATCATCGTCTGAAAGCTGCATTTTCTACATAATTCAATAATTCCTTTTGCATCATTGGCAGTACCACGTTCGATGCCACGCTCAAAGATTCTTAAACTTACAACTTCATTTTGACATAGCATCTATTCTATGGTAAACTGTAGGTTGATTTATTAGTCAACGATTGAACTTAGGAGGAATAGATATGAAGTTAGGTATTGTAGGTTTACCAAATGTTGGTAAAAGTACATTATTCAATGCTTTAACAAAGGCTGGAGCAGAATCTGCAAACTATCCATTTTGTACGATTGACCCGAATGTAGGTATTGTACCGGTACCAGATTTTCGTCTTGGTCTTTTAGCTGATATGTACCAGTCTAAGAAAGTGACACCAGCAGTTATTGAATTTGTAGACATTGCTGGTTTAGTTAAGGGAGCATCAAAGGGAGAGGGACTTGGAAACCAGTTCTTATCTCACATTCGTGAAGTAGATGCAATTGTTCATGTAGTACGTTGTTTTGAAGATTCTAATATTGTTCATGTAGATGGTAGTATTGACCCTCTTCGTGACATTGAAACCATTAATTTAGAGCTTTTATTTGCCGATATGGATGTATTAGACAGAAGAATTGCTAAGACTGCAAAGGGTGCAAATAATGATAAGACGCTTGCTAAGGAATTAGATATTTTAAAACGTCTAAAAGCTCATATGGAAGATGGTGGACTTGGTAAGACTTTTGAAGCAGCAGATGAAGACGAACAGGCATTTATTGACAGTTTAACACTTCTTACTTGTAAGCCAGTAATCTATGCAACAAACGTGAAAGAAGATGATTTAGCAGATGATGGTGCGAGCAATGAATATGTAGCGAAGGTAAGAGAGTTTGCTGCAAATGAAGGCAGTGAAGTATTTGTTATCTGTGCTCAGATTGAACAAGAAATTGCTGAATTAGAGGATGATGAAAAGCAAGAGTTCTTAGAAGACTTAGGTCTTAGTGAATCTGGTCTTGAAAAATTAATTCAGGCAAGTTATCATTTACTTGGACTAATTAGTTATTTGACAGCTGGTGAATCAGAGACTCGTGCTTGGACAATTACAAAGGGCATGAAGGCACCTCAAGCAGCAGGTAAAATCCACTCTGATTTTGAAAGAGGATTTATCCGTGCTGAGGTTGTAAATTACAAGGATTTACTTGATGCAGGTTCTTATGCAGCAGCAAGAGAAAAGGGTCTTATTGGATTAGAAGGTAAGGACTACGTAGTAAAAGATGGAGATGTAATTCTCTTTAGATTTAACGTATAAGAAGGAGATATTTTATGGCAAAAAATAACGAAAACAATACAACCGATTTAACAGTTACTCTTTTATTAGATGATGATAAGACTCTAGAATGTGGTGTTTTAAAAATCTATCAGGCAAATGGTGGTAAGAGCTATATCGCAGTACAGCCATTAGAAGCTGCAAATGACCCAGAAGGTCCAGTATACATCTATCGTTTCCATGAAGATGAGAATGGTCCACAGCTTGAAAACATCGATGATGACGATGAATTTGATGGAGCAATTGATGCGTTTGACGAGTTCTTAGATGAATTAGATTTCTTTGAATTAGTAGACGAAAATGACGAGCCACAGGCATAAACAAATGAATTTTACATCAAGTCAAAAAGAAGCAATTATGCATAAGTCTGGTCCGATGATGGTACTTGCAGGACCGGGTTCTGGAAAAACAATGGTACTTACACATCGTATCAAGGAGTTAATCTGTACGCATAATGTGAGTCCCTCGAATATCTTAGTAGTGACCTTTACCAAGGCGGCTGCTTTAGAAATGGAAGAACGATTTGAATTGATGGTGAAAGATAAAACCCTTCCAGCTGGAAGGGTTTCTTTTGGTACATTTCATTCGATTTTCTTTAAAATTATTCGATTTGCTTATCATTATCAGGGAAGTCAGATTATTAGGGAGGACCAAAAGATACGTTTCTTTAAAGAGGTGGTTCGTGGTCAGGAAATTGAGATTGATGATGAGACGGAGTTTATCTCTGGAATGGTTAGTGAAATCAGTCTTGTAAAGAGTGAATTGATGGATTTAGACCATTATTATTCATCAAACTGTCCTTCTGATATCTTTAGACAGATTTACAATGCTTATGATGAGTATTTACGAGAAAATCATTTAATTGATTTTGACGATATGCAGGTGATTTGCTATAGGCTTTTTAAGGAACGTCCAGATATTTTATCGGCTTGGCAGAAGAAATATCAATATATTTTGGTGGATGAGTTTCAAGATATTTGCAGGATTCAATATGAGATTATTAAGATGCTTGCAAGTCCTAGAAATAATTTGTTTATTGTAGGAGATGATGACCAGTCTATCTATCGTTTTCGTGGAGCAAGACCTGAGATTATGCTAGGGTTTGAGAAGGATTATCCTAATGCAAAGAGGGTATTACTCGATGTCAATTATCGTTGTGATGCGAATGTGGTAGAGGCTTCACTTAAGGTGATTGCAAAGAATAAGAAGAGATTTGATAAGAAAATTGTACCAAGTCGTGAGGCGACATTTCCAGTCTTAACAAGGAGATTTCCGAATGCATTAAAGGAAAATATGCAGATTGTAAAGGAAATTCGTACGCTTTATGAAAGTGGAACGGCTTATGAGGATATTGCAGTTTTATTTCGAACGAATCGTTGTGCAATTGGTCTGGTGCAAAAGCTAATGGAATATAATATTCCGTTTCAGCTTCGAGATGCTCTTCCTAATCTTTATGAGCACTGGATTAGTAAAAATATCTTAACCTATATTAGAGTGGCACTTGGAGATTGTAGTAGGGAAAATTTCTTACAGATTGCAAATAGACCGAATCGTTATATTAAAAGGGATTCGTTAAGTGAGAGGGAGATTTCCTTTTCACAGCTTTATCAGTATTATCAGGATAAGTCTTGGATGATGGAGCGAATTGAGCAGTTTGAATATGATATTCAGATGCTTCGTAAGCTAGGACCTTATACAGCGATTGAATATATTCAAAAAAATATTGGATATGAGGAGTATCTAAAGGAGTATGCACAGTTTCGAAGGCTAAAGCCGAAGGAGCTGTTAGAAGTGGTGGATGAATTAAAAGAAACTGCGAAGGAATTTAAGACTTATCAAGAATGGTTTGATTATATTGATGAATACATAGAAGAATTAAAAAGGCAGGCAATGAGTCAAAGGGAGCAAAAAGAAGGGGTCGTGCTATCGACCATGCACAGTGCGAAGGGATTAGAATTTCCTTATGTCTATATCATTGATGCCAATGAGGGGACGATACCTCATGAGAAGGCTTCGTCAGAGGATGATTTAGAGGAGGAACGTCGCCTCTTTTATGTAGCAATGACAAGGGCGAAAGACCATCTTAGAATTTGCTGTACAAAAGAGAAGTTTTCAAAGGTTCAAAAGGTTTCAAGATTTGTTAGTGAATATATAAAGGAGAAGTCATAACGGCTTCTCCTTTTGTGTATTAGAATTAGCAATTTTCTAATTTAGTAATGGCAGCACGAATGCGAGCTAAAGATTCATCCTTACCAAGTACTTCTAAGATTTCTGTTGCACCAGCTGGGGTCATCTGTTTACCAGAAAGTGCAGTACGAATTGGCCACATCACAAATCCAACCTTATATCCTTTTTCCGTAGCGTATTCTTTTAAACGAGCAAAGAGTGCATCGTTACTAAAGTCTTCCTGTGCTTCTAAAACAGGTAATACGTCTTTTAAAAGAGCAAGGGAATTTTCCGTGTTCGTTTTCATCTTCTTATGGGTATACATGGAAACATCGTATTCCGGTACAGCTTCAAAGAAATCAATATGGTCTTTGATTTCTGGAAGAACTTCAATACGAGTTTTTACCATAGCTGCAATTTTCTTAAAGTCTACATCTTTGGTAATGACTTCTTTCATAATTGGAAGAGCAAGTTCATAGAATTTGTCATCATCCATAGCCTTAATGTATTCGCCATTCATCCATTTAAGCTTAGTAAAGTCAAATACAGATGGAGATTTTGCCATATGGTGGTAGTCAAATTCTTTTACTAATTCCTCTAAAGAGAAAATTTCATTGTTATTCTGTGGAGACCAGCCAAGAAGAGCAACGAAGTTTACAACAGCTTCGGTTAAAAATCCTTGTTCAATTAAATCTTCGAAAGAAGAATGACCGCTTCTCTTACTTAATTTGTGATGGTCTTCGTCTGTAATCAATGGGCAGTGAACATAAACAGGTACTTCCCAGCCAAATGCATCATAGAGACGGTTGTATTTAGGGGAAGAGGATAGATATTCATTTCCTCTTACAACATGGGTAATTCCCATTAAGTGGTCATCTACTACATTGGCGAAGTTATAAGTTGGATAGCCATCGGATTTAATTAAAATCATATCGTCAAGTTCAGAATTATCTACGGTAATATCTCCGTAAATTTCATCGTGGAAGGTTGTAGTTCCTTCGGTTGGGTTGTTTTGACGAATAACATAAGGAATACCAGCATCTAATTTAGCCTGAACCTCTTCTTTTGATAAATGGAGGCAGTGTTTGTCATAAGTGGTAATTTCCTTACCAGCAACCTCAGTCTTTAAAGAATCAAGACGTTCTTTATCACAGAAACAGTAATAAGCCTTACCTTCTGCAATTAATTTTTTCGCATAGTCTAAGTAAATGCCTTGAGCCTGTCTTTCACTTTGTACATAAGGACCGCAACCGCCGTCTTTATCAGGACCTTCATCATGGATTAATCCTGTCTTTTCTAAGGTACGATAAATGATATCAATTGCTCCTTCTACGTAACGTTCTTGGTCTGTATCTTCAATACGAAGTAGGAAATCTCCACCTTCATGTTTTGCGATTAAATAAGCGTATAATGCAGTACGAAGATTACCTACATGCATACGTCCAGTTGGACTTGGAGCGAATCTAGTTCTAATTTTTGCCATAGTTATTCTCCTTTTCTAGTTTATCCCTAAAAGTATACAACGTAGCGTTGTTTTTGGCAAGCTTATTAATCGAACTTGCCTTTTTTATCGATTGGGTGTAAACTAGGGAAAAATAAAATAGGAGGTATTTATTCTATGGATGCACCAGATATTGTCTTTCCGCATTTAGGAATTACAATAAAACATTTAGTAAGTGGCATTACTTTACCCATTGGTGGGGGCTTTGAAATTAAGTTTTATGGCATCATTATTGCAATGGGAATTTTATTTGGATACTTATTAGCCACACATTGTGGTAAGAGAGATGGAATTTCGTCCGATACGATTATGGACTTTTTACTTTATGGAGTTATTTTTGCAATTATTGGAGCAAGAACTTATTATGTCATCTTTTCATGGGACGATTATAAAGATAACCTACTTCAAATTTTTAATCTTCGTGCAGGAGGACTTGCCATTTACGGTGGTGTCATTGTAGCGGTAATTACATTGATTATTTATACGAAAATGAAGAAAATGTCTTTTCTTCGTTTTGCAGATTGTTGTGTACCAGGGCTTGCACTAGGCCAAGCAATTGGTAGATGGGGAAATTTCTTTAATTGTGAAGCATTTGGAGATTATACAAATGGTCCGTTTGCAATGCGTATTCGAAGTGATTTAGTCTACAGTGGCTATCTAACAGATAGGATACAGAAACATTTAGTTTCTGCTAATGGAGCTTCTTATATCCAAGTTCATCCAACTTTTTTCTATGAATCATTATGGAATGTGGGAGTCGTACTTATTTTACTATTTGCTCATAAGCATAAAAAAATTGATGGACAAATTTTCTTTTTATATCTAATTTGTTATGGACTTGGTCGTGTGTGGATTGAAGGACTTCGTACAGACCAGCTTTTAGTGCCAGGAATTTCTCTTCCTGTATCGCAGCTTTTATCAGGAGTTTTGATTATTATCGCTGTTTTCGCACAAATTTTATTGAAAAGCGTGAAAAAAAATAAGAAATAGCTTGCCTTTTTCTACTAGAAAGTGTACAATAAACCTAATGAAATATGCGAAAAGCAAGAAGGAGAGCATCATTGGGTTTTGAACACATATCAGTATTATTAAATGAAACAATTGAAAATTTAAACATTTGTTCGGATGGCATCTATGTCGATGGAACATTGGGTGGCGGTGGTCATTCTGGAGAGATTGCTAAAAGACTTGGAGAACATGGTCGTTTGATTGGAATTGACCAAGATGAAGCAGCAATTTGTGCAGCAACGAAGCATTTAGAACCTTTTAAGGACAAGGTTACGATTGTTCGAAGTAATTATCGTCAGATGAATAATGTGTTAGATTCTTTACACATTGACAAGGTGAATGGAATCTTATTAGATTTAGGCGTATCATCCTATCAATTAGATACAGCGGATAGGGGATTTACCTATCGTGTAGATGCTCCACTCGATATGCGTATGGACCAGAGAAATCCAATGACAGCGAAGGATATCATTAATGATTACAGTCAAGAGGAGCTTCTTCGTGTACTTTGGGATTACGGAGAAGAAAAATACGCAAGACAGATTGTAGCTAAGATTTTGAAGGCAAGACAAGATCATCCGATTGAAACAACGGGAGAACTTGTGGAGTTAATTAGACAGGCAATTCCAGCGAAAGTCCTTAAGAAATCACAAGGCCATCCAGCGAAGCGAACCTTTCAAGCAATTCGTATTGAGTTAAATCAGGAATTGGAAGTTCTAAAATCATCGATTAATATGATGATTGATTATTTGGCACCAGGTGGTCGTCTTTGTATTATTACGTTTCATTCTTTAGAAGACAGAATTGTCAAAAATATGTTTAAGAAGAATGAGAATCCTTGTACATGTCCACCGTCATTTCCAGTTTGTGTTTGTAACCAGGTGAGTAAGGGACATGTAGTGACACGTAAACCAATTTTACCATCCGATGAAGAATTGGCTTATAACAAGCGTTCAAAGAGTGCCAAATTAAGGGTATTTGAACACGTGTAAACAAGGAAAGGATTGTTTTATGAGCGATGATAGAAGACTTAGAGGGCGTTATGTAGCAGGAAGTGCGGTTCCAAAGATAGAGCCAGAAAGAAGAAATAAACCACTAAGAAAAAAACCTGCCAAGAAACAACGAATATTAACAAAAGAATCGGTAAATATTAGTCCAAAGTTTTATGTAGCGATTATTAGCATAGCTTGTGCTGCTGTATTAATCTGTGGCTTATTTTATATACAAGCTTCCTCAGAGGCGGCTACATTGAATAAAAAGATTTCAACAGTTAAATCTCAGATTACTGTTTATCAGCAAAATAATGATAGTATTAGGGATGAGTTAGCGGATTTGACCGATTTAGAGACAATTCGTAAGAAAGCAATGAAGTTAGGTATGGTTCCAGTAGATGAATCAAGGATTATAACTTATAATAAAACAGAAAGTGAGTATGTTCGTCAGAATGAGAATATTCCTAAATAAAGAAAAACTTAGAAAGAGTAAAAAAAGACGTGAACTAAAAAAGAGGCAAATCAAGAAAAAATATGATTTGCCTCAAAATGAAATCTTAGAATATTTAGCATTTAGAATAGGCCTAGTATTTCTTATAGTACTAGGCTTTTTCGCATTTTTATTTTTTAGACTTACGATTATTAATACAACAAATGGTAAAAAGTATGAACAAATCGTATTATCACAGCAAGTAAATAATACCAGTGTAATTAATAGTAGAAGAGGAGAAATTTGGGATAGAAATGGAGCAAGGCTTGCAGTTAATGAGAAGGTTTATAATTTAATTATCGACCCAGTAATTATTTTTGAGGATGATTTTAAGGGAAATTTAGAACCGACGGTAAAGGCACTTGCGTATTGTTTTGATTATGATGAGAAAACAGTAACCAAAAAGATTAATGAGAAATTTAAAATAAAATCAAGATATGTTCGCTATCAAAAGCAAATTTCCGAAGATTTGGTGAAGAAATTTGAAGCCTATGAGGAAACCTATAACAAAACTTACGACCATAAGAAGGCACAAGAAGCTGCTGATAAGGCACAGTTAGTTGCACAAGGTAAGGTAAAGGAGACTAAAGAAGAGACCAAAGAGAGTGTGAGTAGTACGAAGAAAGAAAAGAAATCCGAGGGTTTTCTTAGTAAAATTCGTAACTTTTTTACTGGTAGTAAAAAAAGCATGCAAAAAGGTAAGGTACAAGGAATTTGGTTTGAAGAACAGTATAAGAGAGTGTATCCTTATGATACCTTTGCCTGTGATACGATTGGGTTTACTAGTTCAGAGCAAAGTTTTGGTCTAGAAGCTTACTATAACGATATTCTGTCTGGTAAAGATGGACGAAAGTATGGATATATTGACAGCGGACAGACAGCAGAAAGAGTAGTAGTAGAGCCTAAAAACGGAAAAACCCTAGTTAGTACGATTGATTCTTATATTCAAAGTGTCTGTGAAAAAGTAGTTTCTGATTATGATAAGAATACAGGAAGTAAAAATACTTCTGTTTTAGTGATGAATCCCAAAAATGGAGAAATCTATGCAATGGCTTCTAGTAATCCATATGATTTAAATAATCCAAATGATTTAAGTGCATATTATTCGAAGAAGAAGTTAGCAAAGATGACAGAGGATGAAAAGTCTAAGGCATTATTAGAATTATGGCAAAATTATTGTACCTCTAATCCTTATGAGCCAGGTTCTACAGCAAAGATTTTTACAATTGCGGCGGCATTAGAAGAAAATGTAATCCATGGAAATGAAACCTATAAATGTGATGGAGCAGGAAAATATGGTGGAGCAACGATTCACTGTTATAAGAGAAGTGGCCATGGCAAGCTAAATGTTACCGAGTCTTTGATGTATTCTTGTAACGACGTATTGATGCAGATTGCAATGTTAGAGGGTAAGGATACCTTTAGTAAATATCAATCCATCTTTGGCATTGGACAAAAGACAGGGATTGATTTGCCGGATGAGGACGATTGTTCTAAACTTTATTACACTGCCGATCAAATGGGGGTTGTAGACCTTGCAACAAACTCCTTTGGACAAAACTTCTATACGACTATGGTTCAGATGGCAGCAGCTTATAGTTCCGTTGTCAATGGTGGCAATTACTATGAGCCTCATTTAGTAAAACAGATTTTAGATAGTGAGGGCAATGTAGTTCAAAATGTAGAGAAAAAGCTTCTTCGTAAAACGGTAAGTACAAAAACTTCGGAATTTATTAAACAAGCTCTTTATAAAACTTGTGAAGAAGGTAGTGGTATGAAAGCGAAGGTTTCTGGATATCAGATTGGTGGTAAAACCGGTACAGCGGAGAAGAATCAACAAGGGGCAACGGGAAAAGATGAGACTTATGTAGTATCCTTTATTGCAGTTGCACCAGCCCTAGACCCAGAAGTTGTTGTTTATGCATTAGTGGATGAACCAAATATTAAGAAGCAGTCGGATAGTTCTCAGGCAACGGGTGTTAGTAAGGCAGTAATGGAGAAGATTCTTCCATACTTAAATATCTATCCTACCGAAGAGGCGGATACCACGCAGAACACAGATACTGGGGGAATTGAAGTATTTGAAGGTTCTATTATCGACGATTAATCAATACTATATATACAACAGAAGCTTTAGGATGCGAAAATGTCGAATATTGTATATGGAAAGATGTATCAACGAAAGAAACTGATGCTTCTTTTGGTATTAATTTTATTAGCAATAGTTGGATTAGCCGTTAGACTATTTAGACTAATGGTTTTAGAACAAGATTATTATATGGAACAAGCATTAGATGTTCAACAAAGAGAGCGAGCGATTAAAGCTGCTAGAGGAGAAATCTATGATACGAATGGAGTCATCTTAGCTTCAAACCGTACCGTGTGTACGGTTTCTGTTGTTTATAGTCAGATAACAGAACCGGAGAAAGTAATAAAAACATTAACAAAAATCTTAGGAATTGAAGAAGCAAAAGTAAGAAAAAAAGTAGAGAAATTTTCTTCAAGAGAAGTGATTAAAACCAATGTCGATAAGAAAATTGGGGATAAAATTAGGCAAGAAAATTTAGCAGGTGTAAAAGTAGATGAGGACTATAAGCGGTATTATCCTTATGAAAATGTAGCAAGTAAAGTATTAGGCTTTACAGGTGGAGATAATCAAGGTATTATCGGTCTAGAATCGGTATATGAGAAAACACTTCATGGACAAAATGGTATTATTTTAACTTCTACCGATGCAAGAGGAGTGGAATTAGAGGGTACATCAGAAAAAAGAGTAGAGCCGATACAGGGAAACTCCTTATATTTAACATTAGACATTAATATTCAACAGTATTGTCAACAGATAGCCCAAAAGTTAATGAAGGAAAAGTCAGCAAAAAAGGTCAGTATGATTGCGATGAATCCGAAAGATGGGTCAGTACTTGCAATGGTTAATGTTCCAGAATTTGATTTAAATAATCCGTTTGATGAGAAAAAAACGATGGAAGAACTAAATCAAATGTGGAGAAATGGTTGTATTAATGATACGTATGAACCGGGTTCTACATTTAAGATTATTACTATGGCGGCGGGATTAGATGCCGGTGTTGTAAATGAGAATGATTCGTTTTCCTGTCCAGGATATAAAATTGTAGAGGATAGGCGGATTCGATGTCATAAGACAACAGGTCATGGTGCAGAAACCTTCGTACAAGGGGCAATGAATAGTTGTAACCCTGTATTTATGGAGGTAGGAGCAAGACTTGGAGCTTCACGGTTTTATGACTATTTTAGCCAATTTGGCTTGTTAGAAAAAACAGGAATTGATTTACCAGGAGAGGCAAGAACCATTATGCACAATAAGAAAAATATTGGGCAAGTGGAATTGGCAACGATTTCTTTTGGTCAGTCATTTCAGATTACGCCGATTCGTTTGTTAACAACAGTGTGTTCAATTATTAATGGGGGCAATAAAGTAGTGCCTCATTTAGCAAAAGAAATACGCAGTGCCAATGGAGAACAGATACAAGTTCTTAACTATCAGACGAATGAACAAATCGTTTCAAAGGATATTAGTTCAAGAGTTTGTGCGATTTTAGAAAAGGTTGTATCAGAAGGTACTGGAAAAAATGCAAAGGTTGAAGGATTTAAGGTCGGAGGTAAGACAGCAACCTCTGAGAAATTACCAAGGGGAACAGGAAAGTATATTTCCTCTTTTCTAGGCTTTTCGCCAACGGATAATCCACAGATTGCTCTGCTTGTTGCCGTGGATGAACCACAGGGAATCTACTATGGTGGAACGGTTTGTGCACCGGTAGCAGCGACAGTATTTGAAAATGTATTGCCTTATTTAGCAGAAAAACATTGACAATGCGTAAAAATGAAGTAAAATTGTAACTACAAAAAAATACAAGAGGTAAAGGATATGACAAACAATATAATTATTCCAGCATTAATTTCATTTTTTATCAGTGCAATTGCCTGTCCAATTTTAATTCCAGTTTTACATAAGATGAAATTTGGACAGTACATAAGAGAAGAAGGACCTAAGGGTCATCAAAAGAAGGCAGGGACTCCGACAATGGGAGGAATTGCATTCATCATTGGAATCATCATTACAGGACTTTTCTTTGTAAAAGATTATCCTAAGATTATTCCAATTTTATTTGTAACCGTAGGATTTGGTGTAGTAGGTTTCTTAGATGACTATATTAAAGTCGTAATGAAACACAATGAAGGTTTAAAGCCTTGGCAGAAATTAGCATTACAGTGTATTGTAACAGGTATCTTCACTTATTATTTAATGACACATCAAGACCCAGGAACTGCGATTTTAATTCCATTTACAGATATTTCTGTTAATATTGGTATTTTATTCGTACCATTTTGTTTCTTAGTTATTCTTGGAACTGATAATGGCGTAAACTTAACGGATGGACTAGATGGACTCTGTTCGAGTGTAACGGTTTTAGTTGCTATCTTCTTTACTGTAGTTTCAGTAGGAGAAGGTGCCGGGGTAGAACCGGTAACAGCAGCAGTCGCAGGTAGCTTACTTGGTTTCTTATTATTTAATGTATATCCAGCGAAGGTATTTATGGGAGATACCGGTTCGTTAGCACTTGGTGGATTTGTAGCTTCAACAGCTTTTATGATGAATATGCCTATTTACATTGTATTAGTAGGATTTATTTATTTTGTAGAAACCGTATCGGTTATGTTACAGGTTGTATATTTTAAAAAGACTGGTGGCAAGAGACTATTTCGTATGGCACCAATCCACCATCATTTTGAATTAGGTGGATGGTCTGAGACAAGAGTTGTTACTGTATTTTCAACAGTAACTGCAATTATGTGTCTAATTGCATATATGGCACTTCACTAAGGGGGAAAATATCATGGATTTTTGTAAGAAATTTTTAGTAGCAGGTTCTGGCATTAGCGGAATTGGAGCCGCAAAGCTTTTATTAGCAAAGGGTGCACAGGTTGTCTTATACGATGGCAACGAGAAACTTGATGAGAAGACTTTATTAGCTAATTTTGATAAGGATGCGAAAATTTCTGTTGCATTAGGACAGTTATCAAGCGAATTAGCACATGAAGTTGATTTATGTGTCATTAGCCCTGGTATTCCATTAACCGTTCCTTTTGTCGAGGTATTAAAAGAAGCAGGAGTACCAATTTGGAGTGAAATTGAACTTGCTTATCAGGCAGCACAGGGAAGATTAGCAGCAATTACTGGAACTAATGGTAAGACAACAACTACTGCATTAGTGGGTGAGATTTTTAAGAATGCTTATGAACATGCATTTACCGTTGGTAATATTGGAATTCCTTATACAAAGGAAGCATTGAATATGAAAGAGGATGCAGTAACCGTTATTGAATGTAGTAGCTTCCAATTAGAGACCATTGTTGACTTCAAACCACAGGTAAGTGCAATTTTAAATATTACACCAGACCATTTAGATAGACATAAGACAATGGACAATTATGCCGCTATTAAAGAAAACATTACAAAAAATCAAGATAAAGATGGAGCTTGTGTTCTAAATTATGAAGATGAAAGATTACGCGAATTTGGTGAAAATTTACAGATTCCAGTGATATTCTTTAGCAGTATGCGTAAGTTAGATAAGGGGATTTTCCTTGATGGAGAACAGATTATTTTAAAAACTGATAAGGAAACGATTCCATTTGTTAAAACAAGTGAGCTTAATATTATTGGTCGCCATAATTATGAAAATGCAATGGCAGCAATTGCAGTAGCTTATGCTATGGGTGTACCAGTAGAAGTTATTAATAAAACATTAAGAGAATTTAAAGCAGTAGAGCATCGTATTGAGTTTGTAGAAGAAAAGAACGGTGTCGTTTATTACAATGATTCAAAGGGTACTAATCCTGATGCTGCAATTAAAGCAATTGATGCAATGACAAGACCTACGGTGTTAATCGCTGGTGGATATGATAAAAAATCCGATTATACCGAATGGATCGAAAGCTTTAATGGCAAAGTAAAGACGATGTTATTAATGGGTGTAACAGGTCCTAAGATTGAACAGACAGCAAATAAGCTTGGATTTACCAATTGTGAATATGTAGAGTCTATGGAAGAAGCTGTAAAGCGTGCTGCTAGTCTTACAGAGCCTGGAGATGCGGTATTGTTATCACCAGCTTGTGCTAGTTGGGGCATGTTTAAAAATTATGAAGAAAGAGGAAGAATCTTTAAGGAGTGTGTAAGAGCACTGTAAGTGATGTGAAACAGGAGGTAGAATATTGTTTAAATCATTTAAAAATGAAAAACTACCAAAAAGACAAGGCAGATATTACGATTATAAGCTCCTTATGGTCATTATGATACTATCCTGTTTTGGATTAATTATGGTTTATAGCAGTAGTGCATATACTGCTAGTAGTGAACATGGAGATGCATCCTACTTTTTAAAAAGACAATTGATTATTTCAGCCGTATCATTTGGTATTATGATTTGGGTTTCGAAGGTCAATTATCATGGTTGGTTAAGATTAACCCCAGTTGCCTATTTTGGCTCATTAATCTGTATGTTACTGGTTGATTTTTCACCATTAGGAGTAGAACTAAATGGTAAGAAGAGATGGTTACAGGTCATTCCAGGTATTGATGCGGCTCGTTTTCAACCGACAGAATTAGTAAAGCTTGCAATTATTATGACAATGGCAGCTTTAATGACACGATATATTAAGAGAAAAACCATTGATTTGTTGGGGTCAATGATGAAATTGATAATAATGGGATTACCGTTGATTGGTTTTGTTGGAATCAATAACCTAAGTTCAGGAATTATTATTGTTGGGATTCCTGTGATTATGTATTTTGTTGCTTCAAGGCATAACAAACTTTATCTATTTATTGTTGCAGCAATTGCAGTAACTTTATTTGTTTCTTATAATTTTATTGGCGTTATTGAACATTTTCTCCATTCTTATCAATTTAGCCGAATTGAAGTGTGGGTTGACCCAATGTCAGACCCAACTGGAGATGGTTACCAAGTGTTACAAGGCTTATATGCAATTGGCTCTGGTGGACTATTAGGAAAGGGACTTGGAAATAGTATTCAGAAATTAGGATTTCTACCAGAATCCTATAATGATATGGTCTTTTCTGTTATTTGTGAAGAATTAGGACTTTTTGGTGCAGTTTGCTTAATGATTTTATTTGCTTATATGATTTATCGTTTTGTTTATATTGCTTGTCGTGCACCAGATGAAGAGGGGCTTTTATTGGTAACAGGAGTGATGGCACATATTTCATTACAGGTGTTATTAAATATTGCAGTAGTAACGAATACGATTCCTAATACTGGAGTTACGCTGCCATTTATTAGCTATGGAGGAACTTCCGTTGTATTTTTAATGGCAGAAATGGGGTTGGTACTTAGTGTATCTAATCAAATTATTTATGAACGATAAGAGAAGTTCTTGCATAAAATAAAGTGTACCCTATTATTTAGCGAGGTCATTTATGTCAAAATTATCCATTGTAGGGGACTGTCCGCTGTTTGGAGAAACCGTAATACAAGGTTCGAAGAATGCAGTTTTACCAATGATGGCAGCAACGTTATTACAAGAGGAGATTTGTATTTTACAAAATGTTCCCAATATTGAAGATGTACAATCTGCAATTGATATTTTAAAGTATTTAGGTGCGAAAATTTTATTTTGTGCAAATGAATTAATAGTAGATACTTCTACGATAACAAAGACAAGGATTCCCCATGAATATATGGAAAAGATGCGCTCATCCATTTTATTCATGGGGGCTTTGCTAATAAGGTGTGGAAAGGCTAAAGCTTCAAAGCCAGGAGGATGTTCGATTGGAGCAAGACCAATTGATTTGCATTTAGATGCCTTTGAGCAATTAGGAGCGAAAATTATTGTAGAAGAGGATGAAATTATTGCAGAATCTTCTAAATTAAAACCAGGAATTTGTAAGTTTTCTTTTCCTAGTGTCGGTGCAACGGAAAATGCTTTATTAATTGCTGCAAAGATGGAAGGAATTTGTGTACTTCAAAATGTGGCAAGAGAACCAGAAGTGATGGAACTTTGTTGGTTTTTAGAAGAAATGGGATGTAAAATTGAAGGAATCGGTACGAGCTGTTTAATTGTTCATGGAACAAAAAATTTACATGGAATTACTTATCAAGTATCAAGTGATCGAATTGTAGCAGGTACCTATCTTGCAGCCTGTGTAATGGCAAGGGGAGAGATTTGTCTAAGAAAATGTCCGGTGGTTTTTATGAGAGAAACCCTTCGTGTTTTTTCGCAAATGGGAGCAAGTTATATGGTGTATCAAGATGCACTGCGATTTTCAATGAAAAAACGTCCTAGAGCAATAACGTATTTAGAAACAGCTCCCTATCCGAAATTTCCTACGGATATGCAGTCGATTGTAATGGCAGTACTTACGATTGCAGATGGCAATAGTTGTATCTGTGAAAAGATATTTGAAAATCGAATGGGTGTAGTGAAATCTTTAAAAATGATGGGTGCGCAGATTACAAACAATAAAACAACTGCGAAAATAAAAGGTGTCTCACATTTGACTTCTGGTCCTGTAGTGGCAACAGACCTTCGAAGTGGTGCAGCCTTAGTTGTAGCAGGACTTGGTGCAACAGGAACAACGATTATCGATGGATATGAGCATATTGCAAGAGGATATGAAGATATTGTAAAAGACATAGGGCAGCTTGGAGGAAAGGGATGGATGGTAGAGTAAAGAATAAAAAGCTAATAGTAGGTACTATTATAGTAATATTATTAATAATCTCTGCATTGCTTTTTAGTAAATTATTTATAATAAAGACAATTTCTATCAAAGGAAATCATTACTATACAGAAGATGAAGTAAAAGAGCAGATTTTTTCTTCTTCTGTTAAAAATAATACACTTTTAGTTTGGCTTGATTATAAATTGGGAAAAAATAAAGAGATTCCATTTATTGAAAGCTATAAAATTGATATGGTGAGTCCATCAAAGTTGCAAGTAATTGTGTATGAGAAAAATATTATTGGCTATGTGGAATATATGGGAAGTAATTTATATTTTGATAGAGATGGCACGGTAGTAGAAAGTAGTCAATCGACGAGAAAGGATATTCCACAGGTAATCGGTGCACAAATGACAAAAGTTGTTCTTCGTGAAAAGATTAAAACAAAACAGGAAGATTTATTTGAAACGGTAATGAAGCTTCACCAGCTTTTTCAAAAATATAAGATGGAAAACACTAAAATTTGTTATGATAAAGATGGAACACTTTCCGTTGTTGTTGGAGACATTACTGCTGTCCTTGGACAAGCAAAGCTATTAGATGGTAAAATTGGAGAATTTAATGACATTTTACCAGAGCTAAAGGGGCTAAAAGGAACATTATATCTTAATAATTATAGCCAAAGTGGAACAAGTTCGAAATATACATTTAAAGAAGATAAAAAATCATTAAAAAATTAGTAGAAAAGGTTGATTATTTTTCAAAAATAAAATATTATATTATGTAGGTAATAAAGGCTGATTAAAAATGTAGGTAAGGAGGATATTCCGATGTTGGAAGTTAAAATAGAAGACAGAGACCAAGAGGCAACGATAGTTGTAATTGGCGTTGGCGGTGCAGGTAACAATGCAGTGAACCGAATGATTGATGAAAATATTAGTGGGGTACAGTTTGTTGGTGTCAATACCGATTACCAGGTATTACAGTCTTGTAAGGCTCCTACAACTCTTCAGATTGGAGAGAAGTTAACAAAGGGACTTGGTGCTGGAGCAAAGCCAGAAGTTGGTAGAAAGGCAGCAGAAGAAAGTGCAGAAGCCATCGAAGAGATTTTAAAAGATGTAGATATGGTTTTTGTAACCTGTGGCATGGGTGGAGGCACTGGAACCGGTGCAGCTCCTGTAATTGCTAAAATGGCAAAAGAAAAAGGTATCTTAACAGTAGGTGTTGTTACAAAGCCTTTTCGTTTTGAAGGTAAGACTCGTTCTGACAATGCTACAGCAGGTATTGAAAATCTAAAGGCAAATGTCGATACTCTTATTATGATTCCTAATGATAAGCTATTACAGATTGTAGATAAGAAGACAAGCTTCCCAGAAGCACTTAAGAAAGCCGATGAAGTATTACAGCAGGCAGTAAAAGGTATTACCGATTTAATTACTGTACAAGCTTTAATTAACTTAGACTTTGCGGATGTTCAAACCGTTATGAAAGATAAAGGAATTGCTCATATTGGTATTGGTTATGGTAAGGGTGAAAATAAAGCAAGTGATGCTGTAAAACAGGCAATTTCTAGTCCACTTCTTGAGACTACGATTAATGGGGCAACCGATATTATCTTTAATATTACCGGTGAAGTAAGTCTTATGGAAGCTTATGAGGCAGCGGATTATGTGCAGTCACTAGCAGGTGAAGATGCTAACATCATCTTTGGTGCTTGTTATGATGAGTCTATGTCTGATGAAGCAACAATTACCGTTATTGCAACTGGATTAACCGTTCAAAAATCAGAAAAACGTCCGGTTAGAAGACAGGTAGCTGTTCCTCCGATAAAGGAAGAACCAGTTGTACCAGTAGTAGAAGAGGAAGTAGTAAAGGAAGAAGTTGTAGAAGAGCCAGTTATTCAAAAGAAAGAAGAAGAGGTTAATACAACTAGAAGCTTTTCAACAGACCTTTCAGGAAGAAGCAGACAGGTAAAACCAGACCCTCGTGTTAAGGATTTAGTAATTCCTGATTTCTTTAAGCATAAGAATAATCGAAATCGTTAATAAATTGTAAGAAAAGGTAGGAGGAAATTCGTTTCCTCCTATCTTTTTTTACAAAAAATATTCCCTCAATTTGCTATACTTATTTACAGAATAAGGAGGGAGAAATGTGTTATATTGACTTGTATTTTTTACTCAATTGGTGGATGGATTTACAAATTTTAAATATTGCCGATACTTTATTAAAAAGACATAGAAAGAGAAAAGTCAAGTATCTATTAGCAGGTATAGGAGCTTTTGCTTCTTGTATTTGGTTGTGGGATAAAAGAATAATCGTTAGTATAGTTATCTGGTTGTTTTTTTATCGAAAGGATATACTTGTAGTAATACTTTCTTGTATCTTATTAGGTGGCAGTTTTTATCTAATAGAAGGTGGCTGCTCTTTATGGATGATGATTATCCTACCTAAAGTGATTTTAATTGCGATTAAATACATCCAAAAAAGACAACAAGCAAAGGAAGTAATGGCCGATGTTTCAATTTGGATTTTGGGTAAAAAGATACAGGTGAAGGCATTGATTGATACAGGGAATAAACTTTATAACTATGGAAAGCCTGTACATATTATTGAAAATAGGTGTTTTGATTTTGAAATAAATCCAGATATTTATATTCCATTTCAATCGGTGGGAAAAGATAATGGTGTAATACCAGCAATAAAAGTGGATAAAATGAAAATCGTTACAGCATCAAATGAAGTTTCTCTGCTCCATTCTATTGTAGGTCTTTCCTCTAGAAAGCTTAGTGGAGATGGTAGTTATCAAATGTTACTGCACTCTAGTGTAGAAAGGGGTTTATATGTTCGTTGGAGTAAATGTTCCTAAACAGATGTTATTTTTATTTCCAGGGATAAAAAAGATTGTATTAAAGAACGGGGGAGAAATTCACTATATTGGTGGAACAGATGTACTTCCAGAACCATTAACGATAGAAGAAGAAAAGCTATATGTATCACAATTAGAAGATGGTAATAATCCTTTAGCTAGACAAAAGCTCATTGAGCATAATTTAAGACTCGTCGTATACATAGCAAAACGATTTGATAATACTGGAGTAGGAGTAGAGGATTTGATTTCAATTGGAACGATTGGATTAATTAAGGCAATCAATACCTTTAATAGTACGAAGAAAATAAAGCTTGCCACCTATGCTTCTCGCTGTATCGAGAATGAGATTCTTATGTACTTACGAAAAAATAGTAGACTTCGAATGGAAGTATCTATTGATGAGCCATTAAATGTAGACTGGGATGGCAATGAATTGTTGTTATCCGATATCTTAGGAACAGAGGAAGATGTTATCTCAAGGAATGTAGAGGATGAAGTAGAAAAGAAGGTATTAGGTCATGCAATTGACAAACTAACTCCTAGAGAAAAAAAGATTGTAGAGTTAAGATATGGAATCCATCAAAAAGAAGAACGGGAGATGACACAAAAAGAAGTAGCAGATGAAATGGGTATTTCTCAGTCGTACATTTCCCGTTTAGAAAAGAAAATTATTAGACGTCTAAAAAAAGAAATGGTGCGCTTATTGTAGATAAGTACGCATCGATTTTAGTGCATTTTTCTCAAGTCTAGATACCTGGGCTTGAGAAATGTGAATTTCATTGGCAACCTCCATTTGCGTGCGACCTTTAAAGAACCGAAGGTCAATGATGTGTTTTTCTCTTGGAGGGAGCCTTTTTATCGCCTCAGATAGAGAGATTTCTTCAAGCCATTTTTCTTCTTTATTTTTCTTATCTCCAATTTGATCCATTACGTATAACGTATCACCACCGTCATTATAAATAGGTTCATAGAGACTGACAGGGCTTTGAATCGCATCAAGTGCAAAAATAATCTCTGCTTCTGGAATCCCACATTCTTTTGAAATATCTAAGGTTGTGGGCTCTGTGTTATTTTTCTTTAATAGTTTTTCTTTGGTATAGATTGCTTTATAAGCGATATCTCGTATGGAACGAGACACTCGAATACTATTGTTATCTCTTAAATAGCGCCTAACTTCTCCAATAATCATAGGAACGGCGTAGGTTGAAAACTTCACATTTTGCGTAATGTCAAAGTTATCGATGGCTTTAATAAGTCCGACACATCCAATTTGAAAAAGGTCATCTACATTTTCTCCTGAATTTGAGAAGCGTTGAATGATGCTAAGGACAAGACGTAAATTCCCTTTGATATAATCTTCTCTTGCTTGTTTATCTCCATCTAAAATCTTTTGAAAAAGTGCTTCTTTTTCCTTTTCTTTTAAAATTGGTAGTTTCGCTGTATTTACTCCACAAATTTCAACTTTGTACATTGCCAATTTGGATAACCTCCGTAAAAATAGACGATACAAAATAGTTACCTTTTAGTATTTTTTCCAGAAAGATAAGTTCTAAACAGGAAGGTATTGGAAATGGTAGACTTTTTTTTAAGATATTGTTATAATTTTTGGCGAGAGGTGGAAGTATGCAATTAGAGTTTGATTTAAAGGTATTTAAAGGTCCATTAGACCTGTTATTACATTTAATAGAAAAAAATAAAATTGATATTTATGATATTCCGATTGCTGAGGTTACAGACCAGTATTTAGAAGCAATTAAAGGAATCGAGACAAAACAGATGGATGAGCTGAGCGAATTTTTAGTAATGGCGGCAACGCTATTAGAATTAAAAACTAGGATGTTATTACCAGTAGAAGAGGAGAAAGAAGAACAAGAAGACCCAGCTAAGGAATTAGCAAAAAGGTTAATTGAATATAAACTTTTTAAGGAAATTGCTAAGAATTTACAAGAGATGGAAAAAGAAGCAACGAAGCATTATTATAAAAATGAGACCTTACCGACAGAAGTTTTAGAATATCAAGAGCCTGTTGATTTAGATGAGCTACTATCAGGACTTGATTTAACGAGGCTACACCATATTTTTGAACGCTTAATTGCAAAGGAAAGAGAGCGAAAAGATGAAATACGTGGTGATTTTAGCAAAATACCAAGGGATAGTATTAAAATTTCAGATAAAATCGAACAGATTCTTGAAAAATGTAGCTATCGAAAACGTTTTTATTTTGGCTCGCTGCTTAACAACTGCTTTGACCGTTTAGAAATTGTTGTGACTTTTTTAGCAATGCTAGAGCTAATGAAGAGTGGACAAATTAGAGTCAAGCAAGAAAATATACTAGATGATATTTATATAGAAAAGGTGGATAAAACATGATGGATAAAGAGCAAGCGATTGTAGAATCAATACTTTTTGCAATGGGTAAACCGATTGAAGCAAAAGAAATTGCACAAGTAACGAATCTTTCAATAAAAGAAGTAGAAGAAGTGATTGAGAAATTAAAAGAAAAATATCAATTAGAAAATAGTGGAATTGACCTTGTTAAATTAGATGGTAAATATCAACTGTGTACGAAGAAAGAATACTATGAGTATCTAATAAAGCTTATAAAGGACTTTCCAAAGCAAGAACTAT
>CABUZU010000004.1 GCA_902496125.1 uncultured Lachnospiraceae bacterium | reverse complement strand
TTCACATGTACTTGTATGTGCAGGTACCGGATGTACCTCTTCCGGCAGCCAGAAAATCGCTGACGAATTAGAAAAAGAAATTAAAGAAAAAGGATTAGAAGATGAAGTATGCGTAATCCGTACTGGATGTCATGGTCTTTGTGCATTAGGTCCAGTTATGATTATCTATCCAGAAGCAGCTTTCTATTCTAATACTGAATTAGAACATATTCCAGAAATCGTAGATGAACACTTAGTAAAGGGTAATGTAGTAACCAAGTACTTATATCAAGAAACTGTTACCGATGAAGGTATCATTTCTATGAATAAGACAAATTTCTACAAACAACAAAACCGTGTTGCTCTTAGAAACTGTGGTGTGATCAACCCAGAATGTATTGATGAATATATCGGAACTGGCGGATATCAGGCATTAGCAAAAGTATTAACAACCATGTCAAGAGAAGACGTTGTAAAATGTATTACAGACTCTGGTCTTCGTGGACGTGGGGGCGGTGGATTCCCTACTGGACGTAAATGGCAGTTTGCAATGGGCGGAGATCCAAGCGTACAAAAATATGTTTGTTGTAACGCCGACGAAGGTGACCCAGGTGCATTCATGGACCGTTCCGTACTAGAAGGTGACCCACACGTAGTATTTGAAGCAATGGCTATCGCAGGTTATGTAATCGGTGCAAACCAAGGTTATATTTATGTTCGTGCAGAATATCCAATCGCTGTAGATCGTTTAAATATTGCATTAAAACAGGCTAGAGAATATGGCTTACTTGGTAAGGATATTTTCGGAACTGGTTTTGATTTTGATATTGACTTACGTTTAGGTGCTGGTGCATTCGTATGTGGTGAAGAAACTGCTCTTATGACCTCTATCGAAGGTAACCGTGGTGAACCAAAACCTCGTCCACCATTCCCAGCTGTAAAAGGTTTATTTGGTCAGCCTACTATCTTAAACAACGTAGAAACATGGGCTAACATTCCTCAGATTATCTTAAGAGGTGCTGATTGGTTTGCAGGTATGGGTACTGAAAAATCAAAAGGTACGAAGGTATTCGCTCTTGGTGGAAAGATTCACAACGTAGGTTTAGTAGAAATCCCTATGGGTACTACTCTTCGTGAAGTAGTAGAAAACATTGGTGGTGGCGTACCTAATGGTAAGAAATTTAAAGCTGCTCAGACCGGTGGACCTTCTGGTGGATGTATTCCAGCTTCCAACTATGACGTAGCAATTGACTATGATAACTTAATTTCAATCGGTTCCATGATGGGTTCTGGTGGACTTATCGTAATGGACGAAGATGACTGTATGGTAGATATCGCGAAATTCTTCCTTGAATTTACCGTAGATGAATCTTGTGGTAAATGTACACCTTGTCGTATCGGTACCAAGAGATTATTAGAGCTTCTTAATAAGATTACCGATGGTAAGGCTGAAATGGAAGACTTAGACCGTATGGTAGAATTATGTGAATTAATTAAAGGTAACTCCTTATGTGCATTAGGACAGACTGCTCCTAACCCAGTACTATCTACTTATAAATTCTTTAAAGATGAGTATGTAGCTCACGTTAGAGATAAGAAGTGTCCAGCTGGTAAGTGTAAGAACTTAGTTTCATTCCACATCGACCCAGATAAATGTATTGGATGTACATTATGTGCTAAGAATTGCCCTGGTGATGCAATCACAGGCGAGAAGAAGAAACCTCATACTATCGATGCAAGCAAGTGCTTGAAGTGTGGTGTTTGTATGTCTAAGTGTAAGAAGGGCGCAATTTATAAAGCATAAAAAATATTGGAGGAATAAAAATGGTAAACGTTAAAATAGATGGAATTCCTGTTGAAGTAGAAAATGGTAGTACAATACTTCAAGCTGCTAATAAAGCTGGAGTTGAAATTCCAACTTTATGTTATTTAAAAGATTTAACACCTGAAGCATCTTGCCGTATCTGTTTAGTAGAAATTGTTGGGATGCCTAAATTAGTAACTGCATGTTCATTCCCAGTTGCAGAAGGCAATGAAATTCTTACAAAGAGTCCTAGAGTTATTGAAGCTAGACGTGGTATCTTAGATTTAATGCTTTCTAATCACTGCACAGATTGCTTCTCATGTCCACAGAATGGTGCTTGTAAATTACAAGACCTTTGCTATGAATATGGTATAGAAAAGACCTCTTATCCAGGTGAAAAGATTGAAAGACCAATTGATGATAGTAATCCTTTCTTCACCTATAATCCTAACTTATGTATTCTTTGTCATCGCTGCGTAAATACTTGTCAGAAGATTGTTTGCCGTGGTGCAATTGATACAACACAAAGAGGTTTCCGCTCTGTAGTTGGTATTCCTTTTGGTGATAATTGGAGAAATAGTACTTGTGAATCTTGTGGTAACTGTGTTCAGGCATGTCCTACCGGTGCTTTAACGATGAAACGTAAAAAAGAATACCGTGTATGGGATACCAAGAAAGTGCTTACTACTTGTCCTCACTGTGCTACAGGATGTCAGTATTATTTAGTAGTAAAAGGCAATAAGATTGTTGACGTAGAAGCAGCAGATGGACCTTCAAACCGTGGTCTATTATGTGTTAAAGGTCGTTCAGGATGTTTCGATTTCGTTCATTCTAAAGAAAGAATCAAAACTCCATTAATTAAAAATAAAGAAACTGGTGAATTTGAAGAAGCAACATGGGATGAAGCATTAGATTTAGTAGCTTCTAAGTTCATGGAAATTAAGAAAAAATATGGAACTAATTCTTTAGCAGGTTTTGCTTGCTCTCGTTCACCAAACGAAGATATTTACATGGTACAGAAGATGGTTCGTACTTGCTTTGGTAACAACAACGTAGATAACTGTGCTCGTGTTTGTCACTCTGCATCTGTAGTAGGTTTAGCTATGACTTTAGGTTCAGGTGCTATGACTAACCCTATCTATGATATCACTCATGATGTAGACGTTATCTTATTAGTTGGTTCAAACCCTGAAGAAGCACATCCAGTAGTAGGTATGCAGATTCGTCAGGCAGTTGCAAATGGAACCAAATTAATCGTAGTTGACCCTCGTGATATCGACTTATCTAAGAAAGCTGATATTCACTTAAAATTAAAACCAGGTACTAACGTTGCATTTGCAAATGGTATGATGAATGTATTTATTAACGAAGGTTTAGTAGATAAAGAATTTATCGAAAGCCGTACAGAAGGCTATGAAGAATTAGCTGAAATCGTTAAAGATTACACTCCTGAAAAGGTAGCAGAAATTTGCCATATTGATGCAGAAGATTTAAGAAAAGCTGCAAGATTATATGCAAAAGCTGGTAAAGCTCCTATCATCTACTGCTTAGGTGTTACAGAACATTCAACTGGTACAGAAGGCGTTATGTCTATGTCTAATATGGCATTAATGGTAGGTAAATTAGGACGTCCTGGTTGTGGTGTTAACCCTCTACGTGGACAGAACAATGTTCAGGGTGCTTGTGATATGGGTGCTCAGCCTGGTGACTTCCCAGGATATCAGAAAGTTAAGAATCCAGAAGTTGTTGCTAAGTTTGAAAAAGCTTGGGGCGTTGAATTAAATAAAGAAGTTGGTATTCATGCAACAGATGCTTTCCATGCAATGATTGATGGTGACTTAAAAGGTTTATATATTTATGGTGAAGATCCAATTGTTACCGATGCAGATACCAACCATATTATTAAGGCTCTTAAGAGCTTAGACTTCTTCGTAATTCAGGAATTATTTATGACTGAAACAGCAGCTTATGCAGATGTAATTCTTCCAGGTCGCAGCTATGCAGAAAAAGAAGGTACATTCTCTAATACTGAACGTCGTGTACAAAGAGTTCGTAAAGCTGTAGAAGTAGAAGGCGATATGAGATTAGATACTGATATCATTATCGATTTAATGAATCGTATGGGATATCCTCAACCTCATTTAACCTCAGCTCAGATTATGGATGAAATTGCTTCATTAACTCCAAGTTTTGCAGGTATTAGCCATGAAAGACTTGATAGTGAAGAAGTTGCAGGTCAAGGTTTACAGTGGCCTTGTACATCAAAAGACCATCCAGGTACACCTATTATGCACGTTGGTAAATTCTCTAGAGGTCTTGGTTGGTTCTATCCAGCTAAATATGTTCCTTCAGCTGAATTACCAGATGATGAATATCCAATCATCTTAATGACAGGTCGTATTTTATATCACTACACCACTCGTGCAATGACAGGTAAGACTCCTGGACTTATGGAAATTGCTGGTAAGTCATTCATCGAAATGAATACAAAAGATGCAGAAAAATTAGGAATTGCTAATGGCGATAGAGTAAGATGTACTTCTAGACGTGGTACTCTTGAAACAACCGCTCGTGTTAGCGACAAGTGCTCACCAGGTGAATCTTGGATGCCATTCCACTTCCCAGATGGAAATGCAAACTGGTTAACCAATGCAGCATTAGATAAATATGCTAGAATTCCTGAATACAAAGTTTGTGCAATTAAGATTGAAAAAGCATAAAAAATATTGTAGAATAAATGGGGATGGTTCTTAGAACCATCCCTTTTATTATTCGTATTTAGGAAGGAATGAAACAAATGATAGAATTAGGAGCTGTATGTGGACGTTTTCAGGTGTTTCACAATGACCATCTAAAATATGTTTTAAGTGCTAAGGAGCAGTGCAAACATTTAATTATAGGAATTACATCACCAGACCCTTCTGTTTCACCAGTAGAAAAGATTGATGAACATAGAAGTAATAGTCAAGCAAATCCTTGTACTTATTTTGAGCGTATGATGATAATAGAAGAATCTATGTATGAAAATGGATTTACAAGAGAAGATTTTCATATTGTACCTTTTCCAATTGGAAAACCAGAACTGATTAGGTATTATGTCCCCCAAGAAGCAACCTGCTTTTTTACCATCTATGATGATTGGGGAGAAGAAAAAGTAAGACGAATTGGAAGCTTTGGATATGATACGAAGGTACTTTGGAAAAGTAAGGAAAAAGGACTTACCTCAACATTTATTCGAAAATGCATCGTAGAGGGAAGAGATTGGAGTAACTATGTGCCAAAGGCAACTTATGAGTTAATAAGAAAATTTAAGATTGATGAGAGAATTAAAAAGGCAAGCCAAATTTAGGCTTGCCTTTTAGTTACTATTTTGCTTTGTTAAATTCATCAACAATTGCCTGTTCAGGAGCTGTAGTTAAAAGACTTACAATAAAGATTACAACACTAGCAATAATAAATGCAGGTAACAATTCATAGATATCTAAAATACCACCGATTGGACGAATAAGGTATTTCCATACAAAAATCATTACACCACCAGTGAGCATACCAGCAAGTGCACCGTACTTTGTTGTACGTTTCCAGAATAGAGAGAATAGTACAACAGGACCAAAAGAAGCACCAAATCCAGCCCATGCAAAGGATACGATACCAAATACTGAACTGTTAGGGTCGCGCGCTAAGATGACACCGACAACAGACATAATTAGTAAAGTAACACGAGCGACTACAAGTCCTTGCTCTTTTTTAAATTTACTACCTAATAAGTCAGAAGAAATTGCAGAGGAAGCTGCAAGCAACTGAGAGTCCGCAGTAGACATCGTAGAAGCTAAAATACCAGCTAAGATAACACCAGCTAATAAAGCAGGAATAATACCGTAGCGACTGAGTAAATCTGCAAGTTTAATAATAATCATTTCAGAATTAGAACCTTCTAATACAGCAATTGCACCTGCTTTACTTACAGAGTAACCCATTACACCGATAAATACAGCAACGGCAAGAGAGATAACAACCCAAATGGTAGCAACTCGACGAGAAAGTTTTAATTTATTTTCATCTTCAATTGCCATAAATCTTAACAGAATGTGTGGCATACCACAGTATCCCAATCCCCATGCAAGAGTGGAGAAGATGGTAAGACCACTATAAGGAGTAGCAGAATTAGTAGATGTGTCATAGCTTTGAACCATACTTAAAAATCCAGGAAGTGCTTTTGCATTATCCATTACGACATCAAGTCCACCGGCAGCATTGACACCAAATATAAGGATGATAATTAATGCAACAGACATGATAATACTTTGCATAAAGTCGGTAGTAGAAGCTGCTAAGAATCCACCAAGACAGGTATAACCAACAATAACAATTGCACTGATAACCATTGCAGTAAAATAGCTAATTCCAAATAAGCTAGAGAACAGTTTGCCACAAGCGGCAAAACCAGAAGCTGTATAAGGAATGAAGAATATGACAATGATGATGGCAGAAATACCAAGTAGAGCATTTCCCTTATCATGATAACGGTTTTTGAAAAATTGTGGCAAAGTAATAGAGTTTGTGATATGTGAATAACGACGAAGTCTCTTTGCAACAATTAACCAGTTTACATAAGTACCTAAAGCAAGACCAATAGCAGTCCAACCTGCATCTGCAATACCGCTAAGATAAGCAACACCAGGAAGCCCCATTAATAACCAACTACTCATATCTGAAGCTTCAGCACTCATTGCCGTAACGAAAGGTCCGAGTTTTCGACCTCCTAAATAGAAATCGTCAGTATCTTTGTTTTGCTTAGAAAAACGATAGCCAATATAAAGCACTAAAGCAAGATACACAACAATAGCAATTAAGATGCAAATTTTTGCACTATCCATAACCTTTTCCTCCTAAGTTCGATTTGATTAAGTATATCATTAAACAAATGATAATTCAACTAGACTAAAGTTTAGAATAAAATCTATACTATTTAATTTTAAAATGCCTTAAAATATTATAAATACAATAAAAAATAACTAGACTAAATAATAAAAAATAAATTATACATATTGTATTTTTTGTGATGCGGGAGGAGGAAGTTTAAACTATTAGTGTATTGCAATAGGAAGATAAATGGAGTATAATTTTAACATAATATTATAACGTGGATAAAGACAAAGGAGAATCAATATGGGGAAGAATATTATAGTAATGGCAATGAGCACACTTCCGTTAAATTCTAAAGTAGAAAATCCTGAATTAACAAAAAATTATTTTAGATTACAAGAGGACGATAATGAGGGAGAAGCGTATTATAGTCAATTAGAACCGACTAGTAAAATGATTTTAAAAAAAGAAAAAAGTTTAGATAAAATTATTATTTTGGCAACACCTAAGGCACAAGAGCCTAGAAAGTTTATATATAATAAAAAATCTAAAAAAATAAGTGCTGTTGATTTTTATTTAGAACGAATGAAAATTTCAGATGAAGAAAAAGGTAAAGGTAAGCGAGTAGAAGTAATTGACTTGGATGAAAATAAGGAAAAACTTGGTTCAGCAATTTCTGAAACTATAGATGCCATTCGTCAATATTGGAATATTAATAAAAATAGTGATGAGATAAATTTATGGGTTGATACTCAAGGGGGATTTAGAAATGTAGTTCTAGTCATGAATGCAATTATATCATTATTAAAAGTCGATGGTATTAAACCCCAAGGTATTTATTCAATGGATTTTAATAGAGATAAATCTGTACAAGATATTATTGATCAAACTAATACATATAAGATTTTTGATTTTGTTTCTGGAGTTAACGAATTTTCAAGGTATGGAAGGGTAGAACAATTAGAAGAATATTATAAAAGTATTAATAAGGACGTACCCAAAGAGATTCAAAAAATGAAGAGTATTGTGGAATCAATTCAAATGTGTGATATGGTTTCATTTGATAAAAATCTTAGGGAATTTAGAGAAATGGCAAATGAATTAAGTGAAAAAGATACTCTTTTAAATATATTTTGGAATCAGATTAAAAAGGATTATGGAAATTTATTAAGTAATTCTTGTACAGGATTAGATATTGTAGCATGGTTTTATAAAAAGAAATTTTATCAGCAAGCGATTACATATATTGAAGCTAAGATGCCTAAAGAATGGTTAAATAAGAAAAAGATTATTGAGTATAAAAAAGAGGAAGATACCGAAGTATTACAAATATTAAAAGAAAAATTGAGTAAAAAATATGAATCTGATGAAAATATGTTGGTTACACAAATTGCAATGGGATGTTTTAGATGGGGATCTATTGTATATGAAGGAAAAAAGTAGATGCTTTTAGTAGCTTAGCTCATTTGAAGAAAGGAAGAAGAAAGGAATATAAAACACCAGATAAAATGAGTAATATGGTTGCAAAAATAAAAGATAATAAAAGTGGAGAACTAATAGATATGGGGACACTCCATATCTCAGTCAATCATAAAGTAGATGCTAATCAGGTTATGGATATGATTCTTTTATATAAATTATTAAAAAATGAAAGAAACAATTTTAACCATATGGCAGAGACAGGTACTAGAGCTGATCAAGAAACACTAGGTAGGGTAATTAAATTATTTATTGATTTAGGTAATGAAGTGTATAAAAGTATTGGATAAAAAAGGAGTATAAATGTTTATAAATTTTTCAAACCATCCCAGCACAAAATGGGGTACCGAACAACTAGCAGCAGCAAAAGAATATGGTGAAGTAGTGGATATGGCATTTCCAAATGTCAATCCAGCTGCTTCAACGAATGAAATTCATGAATTAGCGAAATCTTATGTAGATAAAATGATTAAAATGCAACCTTCTTGCGTGTTATGCCAAGGGGAGTTTTGTATTTGTTTTGCAGTAATTTCTGAACTAAAAAAAAATGGAATCAAAGTAGTAGCGGCATGTAGTGAACGAAAAGTAGAAGAAAAAAAGGTCGGAGATGATACAGAGAAAATTTCCTATTTTTCTTTTGTTCAGTTTAGAGAATACTAAAGAATTAATTATGGAGGTAAATAATGCGAGAAGAATTAAAAAGTAAAGAAGTTCTTGCGATGTATGATATTCGAGGGATACAGAGTTATATTTTTAAAAGCGATCCAGCAAAGGAGATTGTTGGAGCTTCTGCAATTGTAGATAATGTCATAATAGATGGATTAAAAGAGTATAAAAAAGACTTACCAGAAAAAGAATATATGTTAGATTGGGAAAATGATGATGCTGAGGCATTTTTAAAAGATAGCTCTATTAAAATGCAAGTTATGTTTATTGGTGGTGGTAATGCTTATGTATTATTCCGTGAAGGTTCTATTTGCGAAAAGGTAAATAAGTTCCTTGCAAAATATGTATTAGAAAATACTTATTCATTAAAACTTGCAGTAGCAGTAGTTGAAAAGACGGATTCTTACAAAAACGATTATGCACTAATTAATGAAAAAATGAGGCAGATCAAAGCTTATATGCCATTAAGTCAACCAATGGGTGCATTACCATTTATGAAAAATGATCCAAATACGGGGTATCCATTAACTTTTTCAGATGATGCTAATCATACAGATTTTTGTACAGAGGCTAGATTAAAGAGAAAGAAAAATAAAGAAGAGATCGATTCAGGTCGTGAAAAAAGAATGATTCTCGATGATATGGTTACAGAAAAAGGTAGTGATAGTACTTTAGCCATGTGTCATATTGATGGAAATAGCATGGGACAGTTTATTCGAAATATTATGAAAGAAAAAGTTGATTATGATAAAGCAATTCCAATTATGAGAGAGATATCAATAGGAATTTCAAAAATTTTTAAATCAACATTTATTAATATGACAAAATATATGGATAAGTTATCTTTTAAAGAAAATTTATATCATAAAATTATTCTAGCAGGAGATGATATTACTTTCGTCTGCAATGCGAAACTAGCAATTCCAGCTGTGAAATATTTCTTAAAAAATATCGGAAAAGAAATACTTAAAATTGACGGAGTAGAAAAAACTTTTAGTGCCTGTGCTGGAATCGCATATTTTAACAGTCATTTTCCATTTTCAGATGCTTACCAAGTAGTAGAAGCTTGTTGTAGTAGTGCTAAAAATCGAGCCAAGGCAAAAGAAAATAGAGGAGAGAATGGAAAAATTGGAAATTATTTTGATTTCCAGATTTGTACCAATGTTAGGGCAGCGAATTTATCAACTTATCGAGAAAAACACTATGGAGCTGGAGAAAAATCATTTATAGATAGACCTTATTATGTTCCAATTGAAAATGATAAAAATAAGGATTATAGTGTAGAAAAATTAGAGAAGTGGCTAAAGTTATTTAATGATGAAAATATGCCGAGAAGTAAATCAAAACAATTAAGAAATGTAATTCCTAGTGGAATCAATGAGATTGAAAAAGAAGTTGCATTTTTGGCTTCTAGAGGACATAAAGAATTTGAGCAGGCTTTAGATGAGGATAAAAAAGTATATCGAGTTTGGTATGATGCATTGGAAATCATGGATTTGTACATCAAAGAGGAGGTAGCTGAGAATGAAAATAAAGATAACACTTCTAAGTGATTTATGTACATGTTCTGGCGAAACTTATAATAGTGTCGTAGATATGGATGTAGTTTACGATGAAAATGGAATTCCATATATTCCAGCAAAACGAATAAAGGGATGCATTCGAGAATCCGCATTGGAATTACAAGAAATGGGTCTTATAACGAAAAACGAATATAACAATCTGTTTGGAATGGCAGGTAATCAAAGTTCAGTGTTTACACTTTCAAATGCCTATATTAAAGATTATGATGAGACAGTAGCTGCATTAAAAAAATGTAAATATCCAGAGCTAACTAACCCACAGAATGTATTAAATCAATATACTTACACAAGGACTCAAACCTCTGTAAATTCAGATACGGGTGTAGCGAATGAAAATTCTTTAAGAACGATTCGCGTAGTTAAAAAAGGCTTGGAATTTGAAGCAGAATGTAATTGCAAGGGCGAAGATAAAGAGATAGAGATTCTAAAAAATGCGATTTCATTAGTAAAGCATATAGGGGTTTCTAGGACAAGAGGTCTTGGGCTTGTAAAAATGGAGTTAGTAAATTCTGAGGAAAACCAAAATGAACAAAATTCAACTAAAATTAAAAAACAAAAATTAGGTGAGAAAAATAAAATAGATTATGTAATTAAGCTCAATTCTGCAATGATGTGTAAATCAGCAACGGGTAATGAGGTAGACACACAAGATTATATTGCAGGAAGTAAGGTATTAGGGTTACTTGCAGGTGAGATGACGAAGAAAGAATATCAAGAGTTTATTTCGAAAGATGAATTAATTATCTCAAATGCTTACATCATGAATAATACCAGAAGATGTCTTCCAGGTAAAGTTTCTTTACAAAAAGAAAAAGATGGAGATGCATCACAATTAAGAGATATGCTTTATAATTTAGATGAAGAGACTAGAAAAAAAGTAAGTAATAAAAATTTAGATAAAAGTATAATGGATTTCCAAAAAGAATTGAGAGATATTCAATTAACTCCAGCAAATATAGCTTATATGGATAGTAAAAAAGGAACGGCTATGGAAGTTGCAACGGAAATCAGTTATCACCATACAAGACCAGATGATAAGTCTGTTGGACGTGCAGCAGAAAAAGGATTTTATCAATTAGCAAGTATTCGTGCAGGACAGAAATTTGGTGGAGTGATTTATGCAAATAAAGAGCAAGCAGAAAAGATTTTAGATATTGTAGAGTCTTTAAAAAATGTTCGAATGGGTTATGGTTGTTCAACAGAATTTGGTTCAGTGGATTTTCAATTGATTTCATCAGAAACTATAAAAAAATCAAAGAGTAAAAGTTTAAAGATTGTAGAACTTACTTTAGTTTCTGATTTAATTTTATATAATGAATTTGGTATGTTAACAACAGATATTAAAGTGTTAAAAGAATATTTGGAAGAGATTCTACAGATTCATGATTTAGAGATTATGAATCCATTTTTGAAATTTGAAACCATTGGTGGATATAACGTTACTTGGAATAGACGAAAACCAATTTTTAATACGTTAGGAAAGGGAAGTACGATGATTTTACATTCAGAAACAGGAATCGATACGGAACTTTTGAAAGGTAAATTTATTGGAGAACGTGTATCAGAAGGATATGGAGAGATTGAAATAAACGAGATTCCAAAAAGTCTTAAGGTAAAGAGTGAAAAATATAAAGAGAGTAGTAAAGATGAAAAAAATATAAAACTAGATCAAATAGATTTGATGAAGCAGTTACTACAGTCTGAATTTAAACAGCGTTTACAAATAAAAGTAAGAAAAGAATTGATAAAAGAAGCCAATGTCTATAAGAAACGAATGGATGAGTTAAATGCAGCAATTGCAAAGATAAGGGTGATTTTTAAAGATGCACCATCTTATGAAGAAATGACAAATCAAGTAGAAAAACTTGTAGGAAGTGATAAGAAAAATCTATGCAAAGATTTATTAAGAGTAAATCCGAATGCTTTAAAAGATGATATTATAAAGGAAATGAAAAAAGATTATTCGATACCATTTGAAAACCAATGGGATGACAATAAGTTATATAAAGAAACATATAGGGCATATCTTGCTGAATTAAAATATTTTGTTAGAGGTTTAAAAGTGGGAGGAGATATCGAATGAGTGCTATTTTAAAACGAAAAGTATTATATGTCAGAGTCCAATTTGTGTCTCCAATTAGTGTATCGTCTGGAGAAGATGAATTTACAGATTCAGATTTATTACGAAATTTTGATGAAGAGATTTTTATTCCAGGTACTTCATTAGCAGGAGCGATGAGAAGTTATCTTGAAAAAGAGGGTAATGAAAAATCTTTAATGGGATATTCAGATAATGATGATGTTGGAAAAATGAGCTCGCTATTTATTTCTGATTTAACTTTTGATGAAGGGGTATCCTTAAATGTAAGAGATGGCGTTGCATTAGATGAAAATAAAGTCGCAAAAACGAATAGTAAGTTTGATATGGAAATATTAGAAGCAAGAGCTAAAGCACATTTTTATTTAGAACTTACAATTCGCAAAGACGATGATGAAAAAGAAATGGAGAGTGCTCTTTCTAAAGTTTTTCATGGAATTAATAATGGTGAGATTCGTCTAGGAAGCAAAAAGACAAGAGGTTTTGGTCAGTTTAAGATTTTATCTATTTCAACTAGAACTTACGATAAGGACAATTATTTAAATTATACAAATGCCTATGATGATGAAACTTGGAAAGATTTAGATGATGAATTACCAACATGGTTAGAAAAAGCAGAATATAAACCGAATGTAATTCATATTGAAGTACCGCTTAGATTAGAAGGTGGAATTAGTATTAGAAGATATGCGGCCAAAAAAGGAGAACCAGACTATGAGCATATAACGGATCATGGGGTTCCAGTAATTCCAGGATCTAGTTTTGCAGGAGCGATTAGACATCGAATTAATACAATTTTTGAAGATAAGAAATTGTTAGAGAAGATGTTTGGTTCGGCTGATAAAGAAAATGCTCATTCTTCTAGAATTATAATTAATGAAACAGAAATTAAGGATGCGAAGCCACTTGTTATGACAAGAACAGGAATTAGCCGTTTTGAGTCATCAGCAAAGACAGGTTCTTTATATAAAGAAAAGACTTATGTAGATGGAAAGATAACTCTTAAAATATCTGTTAAGGGAGAAGAAAAAGATCTAGTAGGTATTTTATTATTAGCGATAAAAGACCTTCAAAATGGATTCTTAGCGGTAGGTGGACAAACTGCAATTGGTCGAGGTGTATTTTCTGCTAATGGTCCAATCTTAATTAATGGACAAGTAGGTGAAGAAGAGAAATATATTGAAGAGGCATTGACAAATCTTAAGATGAATGGAGGGAAAGAATGATGGAATTATTATCAAAGGCTCCCCAAAAAGGAATGATGTATGCTTTATATGTAGATAAGATGATTTATCAGCCTTATAATTCATTGGATGAAATTTCGGATGAAGGTTTATTAGAACTGCATTTATTTGATAAAAAAGAAGAGTATCGTTTTATTAAAGCAAGAAAAAAAGATATTGAAGTGATAATAAATGATACGAAGATTCCTCATGAAGATACTTATGAAGAAGTTATTTTTACAGAAAAAGGAAAGATAAAAGTTGTAAATTATATCTCATATGATGAAAATGATATATTGACGATTCAAAATTATCGTTTAGAGGAGGTGTAGATAAATGGAAGGTTTTTTAAATCCTTATAATTTTATAAGTTTTCCTAAACAAAGAGCAGAAAAGTATAACGATACAGATAAGCATACTGGCTACATCGAGTATGAAATTACAACAAAAAAGCCTCTATTTATTCCTAATTCCAGTTCTGATAGAGCGTTTTGTGAATCAGATAAAGTAGACGAGCATAAATCCTATGATTTCTTTTCCTATACAGATTTAAATCCGTTAGAGAGATATGATAAGGAATACCACGAACCAGTAATTCCAGGTAGTGAAATTCGAGGAGTAGTACGAAGTGTTTATGAAACATTGACAGATTCCTGTATGGGTGTTTTAAATGAAGATGAACATCCAGTTAAAAGAACAGATGAAATGTTCAGTCCTGGACTTTTATGTAGAAGTGCAAATCAAACCTTTAGTTTATTGCCTGCAAGATCGAATCGAGTTGGAGTAGCAGAGGAACTGGATGAAGATACGAATGAATATCCACATCCAAAAGGTTTTCAAAAACGCAGGAATGGAGATATTGAAAAACAAAAGGATAAAAAAGATACCTATTTAATTAAATGGGGAATGGGAGTTGAAAAAAAATATTATCATCGTTTTGTAAAAAAGAGTGATCATGTAGTAAAGAAACTTTCAAGAGATGCCGTTGAACGTAAAATGTCAAGAGTATTAGAATCTTATTTATCTCAACCAGCTTTATCAGAAGAAAATAAACAGGCTTATGAAGAGTATGAAAAAGATTTTAAAGATTTTTTAAATGGAAAGAATGGACAGTATTTTCCAGTAAATTATAGTGAAGTAAAAAATAGTGATATTTTCTATTTATCTCCTGCGTGCTTTACTAAGGAGATTACTGAAAATACAATTGGTTCATTAGCAGGAGAATTTGCTCCTTGTAAGGAACATGATTGCCCAGCTTGTGATTTGTTTGGTTATATAGGCAAAGATAATACAACTTCTAGAGGTTCAAAGATACGCTTTGCAGATTTATATGTGAAAGAAAAAAGAGATCCAAAGGATTATTATGATCAAGAAATTACATTACAACCATTAAGTGGATCTAAAACGGGAAATGTAGAGTTTTACTTAGAAAAACCTAAGAATGCGAAATTTTGGACTTATGATTATCATATTACAAATGAAAAAAAATTAGTAGTAGAAAATGGAAAGCTTCGTGGCAGAAAATATTATTGGCACCATCGCAAACTAGAGCTTGATAAAAGTATAGAACCAACAAACTTAAATAAGACGATTCGTCCATTAAAAGAAAATATTACTTTTAAAGGAAAATTATATTTTGAGGGAATTTCAAACAAACAGATCAATCAATTGATTTGGATTTTAAATAGTGGTTCAGAAGGATTAGGACTAAAATTAGGTTCAGCAAAACCATTAGGATTTGGAAGTGTCGCCTGTAATGTAACAGAAGTGATGGAAAGAAAAATAGAATCAAATTATAAGTTAGTACCATTATCAAAAGATGGAATCACTTATGAGAGTGTTGAGTTTAGTAAAAGTGTAAAAGATGAGTTTTATAAAATTGCTGGATTAAACAGTGTTCCAGAAAATGTAGAAATTACTTATCCAAAGACAATAGAGCAAAAAATGTCGGGAGAGTCTTTAACAGAAGGATTTAATTGGTTTACGAATAACCATGTGGTTCCTAGTATTGGAAGTCGTAAAGATATGACTATTGTGGAATCATTGCCACATATTTTAGATAAAGATATTTTATTAAGCTATAATGAAACCAAAGAAGAAAATGAGGACAGTAAGTAGTTATGCAATTAACGATACATATTGCACTAGATATTCCATTATCCCTTCCAATTAACTACAATCACATTCTTCAGTCCATAATCTACCATGCCCTTTCAGTCATGCCAGATTATTCAGAGTTTTTACACTCTGGAGGGTATCCTAGAGGGCAGAGGCAGTACAAGATGTTCCAGTTTAGTCAATTGGAAGGAGAATATCGAATTAAAAATCGCCAAATTACTTTTTATAACTATGTGTCATTTGAAGTAAGAAGTCCCGAACCTTTACTAATTCGTCTGTTGGGCGAGAGTATTTGGAGAAATGGAGTTTTATTTGGAGATAGACTCTGTAGTGACATTCATTTAGAATTATACGATTATACAGTAGAGGAAAATGAATTATTGATACGAATGAAATCACCACTAACGGTATATTCGACAGACTTGGATACGAATGAAACGTATTATTATAATCCTGAGGAAGAAGAATTTTACGATAAGGTCAATGAGAATTTTTATCGTAAATATCAAGCTTATTATGGAATAAGTCCAACGATGCCAATTACAATGAAGTTGGCAGCAGGAAGAACCACTAAAAAATTTGTAACGAAGTATCAATCTAGTTATGTCGTAGGGTGGTATGGAACTTATCAATTGGCGGGTAAGAGAAAATATTTGGACTTTTTATATCAGACAGGACTTGGAAGTAAGAATGCTCAAGGGTTTGGAATGTTTGAAATTTTGTAAAAAAGTCGGTCGGTAATTGTATGAATATTTATCGACCGATTTCTTTTAGAAAAAGCTTGCAAAAATGGGGAAAATGAGGCATAATAGGAAGTGGAAACCGTGTAAATACGGTTGTTGTACCGTACCTATGAGGAATTGAAACGGAATGGGAAAGTAAGCTTCATCGACCGTCATTGTTAGTTGTACCTTTCCTATAAGGAATTTTATTAAAAACTAGATTACATAGAAATATGTAGTCTAGTTTTTTGCTTTTACAATTCACAAAAACACACATATAATTAACTCTAAAGTAATTTACTTTAAAGTTAATTAAGTACAAGGCGGTGTAATTTTGAAAGAAATATTTATTGGAAGAGAGAAGGAGCTTGCTGATTTAGAAGAGCTATATATTCAAGAGAAATTCCAACTATTTGTTCTGTATGGTCGTAGGCGTGTTGGTAAGACTACTTTTCTGAATGAGTTTTGTAAGGGAAAGGATTCCATTTTTTATTCTGCACAGCAGAGCAATAGTAAATTGAATTTAGAAAAATTTTCGAAGTTTGTATTTGATTTTTATCAAGAAGAAACCTTAGAGCCATTTTCTTCTTGGACAAATGTGTTATCTTATATTGATGATAGACAAGGTAGTAAAAGGCTAGTCTTAGTAATTGATGAATTTCCATATCTTGTAAAAGGAAATCGTGCATTGCTTTCAGAATTACAGCATTTGATTGACCATAAATTAAAGAATGGAAATTTGTTTATTGTGTTGTGTGGTAGCTATATGGGATTTATGGAAAAAGAGGTGCTTAGTTCAAAGAGTCCTTTGTTTGGTAGACGTACAGGGCAATTGCATATGAAGGCTTTTAATTATCAGACAAGTATGCAATTCTTTGAAGGTTTTTCAGATGAGGATAAATTGAAATTGTATGGAGCTTTTGGTGGAACACCATTGTATTTGCAGCAGGTACAGGGACATGAGAATTTTGAAGAAAATATAAAGCGAGCTTTTCTAAAGGTAACTGCTTATTTGTATGAAGAGCCGTTACTACTTCTACATCAAGAAGTCAATGAACCAGGTGTATATAGTGCAATTATTGAAGCGATTGCAAGTGGTGCAACAAAGGCAAATGAGATATCGACAAAAATTGGAGAAGAAAGTGCAAAGTGTTTAAAATATATAAAGACCTTGTGTGAATTGAGAATTTTGTATAAAGAAACTCCATTCGGTGATAAGGAATCTTCTAGAAAAACAATTTATGGAATCTCTGATTTAATGTTTCGATTTTGGTATCGATATGTGTTGGCTAACAGAACACTTATTGAGACGGGAGCAAATCAGGCAGTTTGGAAAAAGAAAATTGAACCTGATTATAGTAACTATATGCGTGTGGTTTTTGAAAAAGTATGTACCGATTATTTGATTGAACAAAATGCAAAGTGCAACTTGCCTTTCCTATTTACGTCCATTGGTAGATGGTGGGGAGCAAATTCGTCTACACGTAGCCAAGTGGAGATTGATTTAATTGCTAGTGATGGAAAAGATTATTTAATTGGAGAATGTAAGTGGCGTAATGAAAAGTTGGATTTATCTGTATTAGAAGGACTGAAAGAAAAAGCAGATGTTTTTAAGAAGAAGAGAGAACATACATGGTATGCATTGTTTTCAAAATCGGGATTTACAGAGGCAGTGGAAAAGGAAGCCCAAAATAATTCGGATATTATGCTTATTGATATTCAAAGACTTTTGTATGATAGGTAAAAGAGGAAAAAATACGAGCTATCAGTTAAGAAAATTTAAAATTTAGAATAGATAAAAAAGCCAGATTACATAAAAATTAGTAGTCTAGTTCTTTTTATATGTTATTGATTTTAAAATTTGACAAAATAGAGCGGTATATAACGAAAAAATCTCTAAATATAGCAATTTATATTAACTCTAAGAAGAATTGAAATTATAATAAAAATAGGAATGGAGGTGCAGAAATGTTAGTAAAAGTAAGTATTGAAAATTTTAAGTCTTTTGATGAAGCAGCAGAGCTGACAATGATTTCTTCAAATAAGATACGAACAAATGCCAATCATAAACTAAAGGTAAAGAGTACTCAATTATTGAAATATGCAGTTGTTTATGGTGCTAATGCATCAGGTAAGACAAATTTAGTATTGTTTTTTAAGTTTTTTAAAGATAGTGTTTGTAATGGAATTCCAATAGAAGCAATTCAGATGTTTTGTAAAAATAGGAAAGAGAATAAAGAAAGAGAAAGCAATTTTGAAATTCAAATTACAATTGGTAATAAATTTTATGCATATGGTTTTTCAGTAATCTTAAGTAAAAGAAAAGTAACTGGTGAGTGGCTCTATGAATTATATCAAAATGGTTCAGCAAGGTGTTTGTTTGAACGAGAGGGAAATAAACGTCCAATATTAAATGATAGTATTACTTTAACAAATATAGAGAAAAATAAATTTGAAACTTATGCAGATGATTTTGAAGGAAATGAAACGTCATTGTTTTTAACTGAAATGAATCGAGGAAAAAAATATAGTAAACAATCTAAGTTATTATTTTTTAGAGATATATATGACTGGATTCAAAATCATATTGTAATTATTACACCTGATACTCCATTGATTGATTTAGAGTATTACTATGATGATAATTCTTTAAAACTTATTAATAAATTGATTCAAACATTTGATACTGGAATTAGTCAAGTAAAGATTGAAGAAATTACATTAGACGAGTTATCAAATTCTATGCCTAAATCAGTATTTGATAAAATGATGCAACATGTAAAAAATAAAATAAAAGAACATGAAAGCTCAGAATTTAAAATGACAATGAGGTCAAAAGAAACTTTCTTTAATATTGAAGTAGATGGTCATTCTGAACCCAAGGTTACAACAATACGATTAAATCATAATAAATCTTTTTATGAATTTGGGTTTGATGAAGAGTCAGATGGTACTAGACGATTATTTGATTTAATGGATATGTTGTTAAATAAACGAGAAGATGTTCTTTATGTAGTAGATGAATTAGAAAGAAGTTTGCATCCGAAATTAACAGAGCGATTTCTACAATTATTTATGCAATTGCATGATAAACAACATATGCAACTTCTGTTTACAACACACGAGTCATCAATTATGGAACAAACTATTTTTAGAAGAGATGAAATTTGGTTTATAGAACGTAACGCAGAAAATGCAAGTACTATCTATTCATTAGATTGTTTTAAGGAAAGATATGATAAGGTATTAAGTAAGGCATATTTAGAAGGACGATATGGTGCAATACCAGTATTTTCAACATTTGAATTTACAGAAGGGAAGGAGGAATAGTATTGCCTCCAGTAAGAAGTTACACAAATTGGAATAGTAGAAGTACTAATAAAAAAGAACAGATTGAGCCTTATCGTAAATATTTTTTCATATGTGAAGGTGCAAATACAGAAACTTGGTACTTTAAAAAATTAATTGATATGAGAAAAGAATTGAATATCCATCCATTAATAGATATAAGATTGCTTGAAAAAACAGAAGGTGATAAAGATATTTCCTTTCCAAGGCGTTTGATTGAATTTGCGGAGAAACAAAAGGAAAATTCAGAAATATCATTCGATAAAGAGAGAGACAAAATGATTATTGTATTCGATGCAGATATTTTTGAAAAAAAGGTGATTGATTATGATGCACTAATTACTATGGGAGAAAAAGAGAATATATTGGCAGTTAGTAATCCTGAGTTTGAGTTGTTTTTATTATTACATTATGAAAATTCTTATGAGGAAGATATTAAGCCAAATGAAAAGCAAATTATTATGAATGAAAAAGATGGACATTAAACATTTATTTATCAATTATTGCTTGCAAGGACTGGAATTAATCCAAAGAAAAATGCAATGATTGGGGAATTAGCGAAAAAAATAGATATTGCTATTGAACAAGAAAAGAAAATTAATGAAGATATTCATAAATGTAAAGGACAAGTTACGTGTAATATTGGAAAAATCATTGAACAGATAAAAAATGATAGAAGCATTTAATCTGGAAAAATGAAAGTAAAAAAGCTAGATTACAAATTTTGTAATCTAGCTTTTTGGGGGTAAATAAACGGTAAAAATACTTCCTAAATTAGGAATACTCTGTACTTCAATTTTTCCATGATGGATTTCCACCATCCATCGAACCATAAATAATCCAAGACCGAATCCCGTTACTTGGGAATGGCTGGCATCCACACGATAAAAACGGTTCCAAATTTTATCAATTTCATCAGGAGCGATACCAATACCAGTATCTTTAATTTGAATACGAAATCCCTCAGATTCATTTTCTAAAATTACATCTACATGTCCATATTCGGTATTATAATTGATAGCATTTTCAATTAAATTAGAAAATATCTGTATAATGAGTGAGACATCGCAGTAAATTTTAGAATCTTCAGTGTGATTAGATAAATGCAGTCTAATGTAATGATTAGAGGCTTTTTCTTCTAATTCTTCTAAAATCGATTCAAGAATGAAATCCAAATCAACTTCTTCTAGATTCAATTGATAAGTTCCGCTTTCTGCACGAGCAATCATTAACAACTGGTTGATTAAGTCTGACATTGATTGAGCTTTTTTGTAAATAATTGTAAGTTCAGCACGAATTTCTTCTGTTAAAGGGAGGTCTTCTAAGCAATATTCGCAGTGTGAACTAATAACAGAAAGTGGTGTGCGTAGTTCATGAGCAGCATCGGAGGTAAATTGGGTTTCACGTAGAAAAATTTCTTCTAAGTGATTTAACATATAGTTGAAGGTTTTTGTCATATAGGCAAGTTCGTCATTGGTTTGAGGTTGTGGTAGACGAAGGGATAAATCATTGGATTTAGAAATATCATCAGCCATTTTTGTAACGGTATAAACGGGATGTAGAGTTTTTTTCAACATTTGATATCCAACGAAGCTAATTAACAAAAGGAATGAAGGGACGATGATAATCCAAAACTTTAAAATTTGTTTGTGTAATCCATTTAAAAGGTCGAGAGAATAAATTCCACGAAGCCAATAGGTTTTACCTTCTAATTGAAATTGTTTATCTTGGAAAATCCAATGGTGTTTTCCCAGTGTGAGTTTACGTGTATTTCCTAATTGCAATGGTGTTTCTTCGGGAAATTCATCTGGATATAATCCTGTTAAAAAATCTTGGTGTTCATCATAAATGCTTAATAAAACACCGTCATCATAATATCTGGCATAGGAGAGGTTATCATCTTGGTGTTTCGTAAGTTCTTTGCAAAAATCGGATAATTCATCACTTAATTCCGTTTTAGCTCCATCAATGATGTAGTATTCGGAGAAGAAGAGAAGACCAATTAATGTAGCAGAAACTAATATTGCTAAAAGTGCAGTATAGCATAGTGTGATTTTATATTTTAGATTATTCTTCATTTGTATTTCCCTCAAGTTTGTAGCCGGTTCCTCGAATGGTTTTTATCATTTTTACTTCAAATCCATCATCAATTTTCTTTCGTAAATATCGAATGTAGACATCAATTAAATTAGAACCACCTTGATAGGACTGGTCACAGATTCGCTGTTCAAGTTGATTTCTGGTTAAAATAATATTGGGATTGTGCATCATGTACTCTAATAGTTGGTATTCTTTGTGAGTGAGTTCGATTTGTTTGTCACCGCGAGTAACGCTACGGGATTGTGTATGCAAAACTAAATCGCCTACTTGGATTGTATTTGTAGTATTATCAGAGGTACGACGTAATAGTACACGAATGCGAGCGAGAAGTTCATCAAAGGCAAATGGTTTGATCAGATAATCATCCGCTCCGGTATCAAGTCCACGTACACGGTCTTCGACCATATTTTTTGCAGTTAATAAGATTACTGGTGTTTTGATTTTTCGATTTCGTAATGTTTTTAAAACAGATAGGCCGTCGATTTTAGGGAGCATAATATCAAGAAGGATTAAATCATAAGTGTAAACATCTAAATAAGAAAGGGCTTCTTCGCCGTCCTTGCAAGAATCAACGGTATATAATTTTTTTAGACGTTTTTCTAAAATAGTTCTTAAATCTTTTTCATCTTCTACAATTAATATTTTCATAAAAAAACCTCTTTTAATGTTATTTTAATGTTTCTTTGACATAATAACATTATATCACATGAAGGAGGACGAGAAAATGAGAAATATTTTATTAAAACGTGTGGCAGTTGTTGCAATGATAGCGATGATGATTGGTTTGTTAGTAATGCCAGTAAAAGCGGATAGTAATGTAAAACCGAAAAAGATAACAGCAGTTGGTAAACAAACCGTTACCGTGTATGCAGGTCAAGACTTTGAATTAAAAGTAAAGATGACACCAAAAAATGCAGAAGATGATTATCTTAGATGGAAGATTTTATCAGGTTCAAAGTATATTCGTTTTGATGATGATGATAGAAGCGATGATGAAATCGAGATGAGAGCATTGAAGGTTGGTACAGCTAAGGTTCGTTGCTACATCAAAGGAACTAGCAAAAAAGTAGATTTTACAGTAACAGTAAAGAAAGCTCAAAAGAAGATTACTGCAGCAGTTAAAACAAGCAGAACGGTTAGAGTCGGTCAAGATTTTGATTTAGAAGTAAATAAATATGCTGGATTAAAGGACAGATATTTAAAATGGAGTATTGGAAATAAGAAGATTGTTCGCTTTGATGATGATGAACGAGTTGGAGATGAAGTAGAATTTAGAGCAATTAAAGCTGGAAAGACAACAGTTACTTGCACGAATACGAAAACAAATCAGAAGATAACATTTTCAATTAAGGTTGTAAAATAAGTGAAAAAGTCGGTCGGTTATCAGTCAGAACTTCTACACTTATAGTGAAAAGGAGTCAGAGATCGACCGACTTTTTTGAAAAAAATCTTGCAAAAATGGAGAAAATGAGGCATAATAAAAAACAGAAACTGTGTAAATACGGTTGTTGTACCTTACCTATGCGGAATTGTAACAGCAGGGAAGGTTGTACTATTCTTTGTCCTCTCTTCTTTTAGCTCGTTGTACCTTTCCTACAAGGAATTTTATTAAGAAACTAGATTACATAGAAATATGTAGTCTAGTTTTTTTGTTAGAAAGGATAATAAAATCCATTGACTCGACGAACAACACCATGCATAATATAATTAGTAAAGTAAAAAGGATGTGATGGAATGGGGCGTTTTGTAAATCCAGATTCAAGTGCTTTTCAATCGGCATTAAATTCACAGATTTATGTGGATAAGACGGATTTAATTGAATATACGAATAGAGTTTTAAATTCTACACAAGCATTTATTTGTAATAGTCGTCCTCGCCGTTTTGGAAAATCCATAACTGCTAATATGTTAGCAGCGTATTATAGTAAAGGTTGTAATTCAGAAGAACTATTTAAGCAATTGAATATTAGCAAAAGAGAGAGTTATTCCAAGCATTTAAATCAGTATGATGTAATTCATTTTGATGTTCAATGGTGTATGATGGATGCAGGCTCACCAGGAAAGACAGTGGAATATTTAAATACAAATATTGTAAATGAACTTAGAGAAGTTTATCCGAATATAGTTCCTAATAATGTTGCAACTGTTTTTGGAGCGTTATCTTGTATTAATGCAACGGTAGGAAGTAAATTTATTGTCATTATTGATGAGTGGGATGCGATTATTAGGGAAGAAGCAACCAATCAATCGGTGCAAGAAGAATATATTGATTTTCTAAGAGGACTGTTTAAAGGAGTGGAACCTACTAGATATTTGGCATTGGCATATCTTACAGGTATTTTACCAATTAAGAAGATAAAGACACAATCAGCACTCAATAATTTCGATGAATTTACAATGTTAGATGCAAGTATATTTGCTCCTTATATTGGATTTGTAGAAGAGGAAGTTAAGAAATTATGTAAGGAGTATGATAAGGAATTTGAAGAAGTCAAGCATTGGTATGATGGATATCAATTAGAGGACTATCATGTATATAATCCTAAAGCGGTTGTAAGTGTAATGCTTCGTGGGAATTATAAAAGCTATTGGTCGCAGACTGGAACTTATGAGTCAATTCTGCCATTGATTAGTATGGATTTTGATGGATTAAAGGCAGCAGTTATTGAGATGCTTTCAGGCGTGGCAGTTCCTGTCGAGGTTAGTGCTTTTCAAAATGATATGGTAAGTTTTGCTGATAAGGATGATGTTTTAACAGCATTGATTCATTTGGGATATTTGGGCTATGATGATAGAAGAAGAACGGCATTTATTCCAAATGAGGAAATTAGGCAGGAGTTTCAGTTAGCCCTTAGGCAAAATAAGTGGAATGAATTTATACGTTTTCAGAAGGTTTCTGAGAAATTATTGAATGCAGTTTTAGAGGAAGATGCAGAAGTTGTAGCTGAAGAAATTGAGATTATTCACAATGATTATGCATCAACCATTCAGTATAATGATGAAAATTCCCTTAGTAGTGTGCTAACAATAGCATTTTTGAGTGCGGTGCAATATTATTTTATACCGATTAGAGAGTTTGCAACTGGAAGAGGATTTGCAGATTTTGTATATTTTCCTAAAAAAGAATATGTAATGGATTATCCAGCATTATTGGTAGAGTTAAAATGGAATCATTCTGCAAAAACTGCACTTGAACAAATTAAGGATAAAAAATATACACAGGCATTGCAGTATTATACAGGTGAGATTTTATTAGTAGGAATCAATTATAATAAGAAAACAAAAGAACATGAATGTTTGATTGAGCGATTTGAGAAGGATGAGTAAAAAGTCGGTTGATTAGCATAAAAGGAGATGAGTATATTGTTTGAAATCAAAGGAAATATAAACACTGCCTTATGCTATGCGAAGGTGGTAGAAGAGGAAGCTATTTCTCAAATTCGTCGAATGTGTGACCATGAATTTACAAAAGGAAGTAAGATTCGTATTATGCCAGATGTTCATGCTGGTAAGGGGTGTACGATAGGCACAACAATGACAATTGAAGATAAAGCGGTTCCAAACATTGTCGGAGTCGATATAGGATGTGGCATGTATACGATAAATCTTGGCAAGATTTGTATTGATTTTAAAAAGCTTGATGAAGCAGCACATTTTGTACCATCGGGTTTAAATGTATGGGAAGAGAAACCAGAAGATTTTGATTTAACAAGTCTTAGATGTTATAGCAGTTTAAAACATTTAGACCATTTAGAGAGAAGCCTTGGTACACTTGGAAGTGGCAATCATTTTATTGAAGTAGATGAGGCGAAGGATGGAACAAAATATTTGATTATTCATTCAGGAAGTAGAAATCTTGGTAAGCAGGTAGCAGAAATCTACCAACGAAAGGCAATCGAGTTACATTCAGGTAAGTTTGAGTGTCTTAGGAAGAGAGATGAAATCATTTCTGAGTACAAGAAGACTGGTAGGGCAGCAGAAATTGAGCGTGCATTAAAAGCACTTGCACAAGAAGAACATGAATGTGATATGCCGGAGGACCTTTGCTATTTGTATGGAGAACCTTTTAAGGATTATTTATATGATATTGAAATTTGTCAAAGATTTGCTAGACGAAATCGTGAATATATGGCAAAGGTGATTTTAGAACGTACCGGTATGATGGCGAAAGAGGCTTTCCATACGATTCATAACTATATTGATACTAATGAGATGATTTTAAGAAAGGGATCAATTGCTGCTCATAAAGGTGAGAAGGTATTGATTCCAATCAATATGAGAGATGGCAGTGTACTTGCAGTTGGCAAAGGAAATGAGGAGTGGAACTATTCTGCACCACACGGGGCAGGGAGACTATTTTCTAGGACGAAGGCGAAGGAAATGCTTTCAATGGACGAGTATCGAAAGGAAATGGCAGGAATTTATACCACTTCGATAAAGGAAGAGACATTGGATGAGGCACCGATGGCCTATAAGTCTCTTGATGATATTATTGATGTGATTAAAGAGTCAGTAGATGTGATTGAAGTGATGAAACCAATTTATAATTTTAAGGCGTAATAAAAAAGTGCTACAACCTTATGAAAGGAAGTAGCACTTTTTGTCATTTACTGTACAGCGGTTCCAACTCTTTTACGAACCATAGGTCCAATAATCATTGCGATAACCATTTTAATAAGGTCGCCTGGAATGAAAGGAATAACACAGATTGCAAGGGCAGCAGACACGCTCATTCCAGATTGGAAGCAAAACCATGCGGTTCCAAATGCATAGCAGACAGCAGTGCCGACAATCATTCCTAAAATTTGAATCCATTTTTTATTGTAGTTGTCAATGATAATACCTGCGATAACTGCCATTGGGATAAAGCCAATAATATAGCCGCCAGTAGGACCAGCAAGCTTACTTGGTCCGCCAGTAAATCCAGAAAATACAGGAAGACCAACAAGTCCGATTAAGACATAGATTAAATAGCTTAGCGTTCCCTTCTTCCAATCGAGAAGATAAAGGGATAGGTAAATGGCAAGGTTGGTAAGCGAAATGGGAACTGGTCCAATTGGAATGGATAACGGTGCAAGAATACAGGTAACTGCTGCCATTAATGCGGTAACCACCATGGCATAGGTATTACTTCTTTTCATTGTTTGAACGTTTGTATTAGTCATAATAATTCTCCTTTTTATAATTACTAAGCAGACTCGATTTCATAAGTGAAACCGGCATCTTCAATTAATTGAATTGTATCTTTAATTCCTTGTCCATCAGCAGTAAGATAACCAGAAGCAAAGATGGAATCAACGACACGGAGTAGATTTTTTTCTTCTCCTTTGAAATAAACTTCACGTCCAGCAGCACAACGGATATCCGCTTGTGGAACTAAAAGTCTAGCAAGACAGAGCACCTTCATACAGTAAGCAGTTGTAAGTTTAGACATATCCGCGTGTTCTAATGGCGTTCCAGGAATTGGCAGAAGGAAATTAATCGGTAGTGCTTCTGGTTTTATTTCACGAAGTTCTAGTAGCATATCTACCACATCTTCTTTACTTTCACCCATTCCGATAATTCCACCACTACAGATTTCAAATCCTAGACCTTGTAGCATCTTAATATTTTCAACACGTTGTTCATAGGTGTGAGTTGAACAGATATTGTGGTAATAATCACGGCTACTATTTAAATTGTGGTTAATACGGTCAAGTCCAGCTTCTTTTAAAATTAGAGCTTGCTTCTCTGTTAAAAATCCAATCGAACAACAAAGATGTGTTCCGTCCTCTTTCATTTTTCGAATACGTTTTGCCAACTCTTCAATTTCTGCATCGGTAAATTTCATGCCGCTTAGACCAATGCAGTGTCTAGATAGATGATGTTCATTGACAAAGTCATTGTCCGCATATAATTTTTCATCTGAAACCCATTTATATTTATCAATATCCGCTTTTGAACGACAGGACTGAGCACAGTAGGCACAGTCTTGTGAACAGTTACCGCTTCTTGCGTTGGTCAGAATATGAATACTTACATGGTTGCCTTTATATTTTCGACGTAATATTTCTGCTCTAGAAATTAGCTCTTCTAGTTTTTCATCTGGAGTATTAAGAATGTCAATGGCATCCTCCCTTGTTAGTTCTGAAATCATTAGAAATCCTCTCCTTCTATCAGTTCGATAATTGTTTATACAATAACATGGAAAAAGTTAAATGTCAACTTAAAATTGATATAGGTTAACAATATACTGCGTTTTAATGAATTAAAGCTTATATTATTTTTAAGCATTCACCAGTTTGATGATTAAGCGTGTAATTAGGTTGATTATTGGTTAATATAGTATGAATACGAAGTGGAGAAATATTCTTTAGTAAGTAACTAAAATATGCGGTTACCAAGAAACTTGTAGTGCCTTTTTTGTAATTGACAGTTTCCCTCATACGTATTATTATGGAGAAAAATACAGAAAGGGGACTTATATGCAAGAAAATACGAATACAGTAAAGAAATGGACATGGAATTGGAATAGCCTTAGTGTATACCGTTCGGAGTTAATGGGTATTGCAATTATTATTATCATGCTTTTCCATAGTAGAGATGTTGATTTAATTAAGAATGATAAAATCATTGGAAATTCGATATTATATAGATTGATACTAGATGGAAATTCAGGAGTCGATATTTTTCTGTTCTTAAGTGGTATGGGACTTTTCTTTGCTTGGCATAAAAGAAAAAGTTTATTTGCCTATTATAAAAAGAGAATCCTTAGAATTCTTCCAACGTATTTTATTATTTCAGGAATCTATTGGTATTTTAGAATGATAAAAGTGGAAACATTCCATACGCAAGCAGAATGGGTACAAAAATGGTTTTGTAATGTGTCCTGTTATACTTGGATTGAAGATAATGACAGAACGTATTGGTATATTCCATTTTTAATTATTTTATATTTAGTATCGCCAATTGTGATTACCTTGTTTTCGCAAGGAAGACTGATTCGTTATACAACATTAATTATAATTTTATTAGGAAGTTTTTATGCACTAGATGCGTTGATGGGTACGGAATATTATGGTATTTATGAAATTGCAATTGGGCGTATTCCGTCATTTGTATTTGGATGCTTTATAGGTAGTTGGGTAAGAGAGAAGCGTCCGATGAATAAGAAGTGGGGCTTTGTAATTTTAGCTGGACTTTTAGTTCGAATTATCTCAAAAGAAATCATTGCAGCAGATGAATCGCTTGTAATGGTTCAAAGAATTGATGATTTTTGGGTTGGAATGGCAATCTGTATGTGTGGATGCTTCTTAATATCTAGTTTAGAAAGCGAAAAAGTCAATTCGGTACTTCGATGGTTTGGGTCTAAATCATTAGAACTTTATTTATTGCATATCGGATATCGAAATTTAGTATTTACTTATTATCAAGAAGACTTAGAAAAGAATGTTTGGCAGTCCATCATGATTTATCTTTTAATGCTAGCAGTTACTTGCTTTACAGCAGCAGTAATTGGATGGATAAAGAAGCTATGTAAAAACGGCTATCGCTCTTAGCAATAGCCGTTTTTTTTAATCTCTCTTCGTTACCAACTTATAATATACCCTTGCAGTCAATGCATATACCAATGCATAAATTACAGAGAAGACGCCAACACAGGCGATGGTACAAATAAGAAAGAGACGAACATTAGTCATATTAAAAATTTCTAATAACCTTCGAATTAATGGGAAGGCGAAGCAAATGTGAATCACTGCAGTCACAAGAGGCAAGAAGAAGACAAGTAAAATTTGTGATTGAATAGACTTTCTTACTTCCTTTAAACTCATGCCGACTTTTTGCATAATTTGGAATTTGTCGTGGTCATCATACCCTTCTGAAACTTGTTTGTAGTAAATAATCAGTACGGTTCCAGCAAGGAATAAAAGTCCTAAAAATAGTCCAAGGAAGAGGAAGGAACCATATTGGGTTTGATACATATTAACGACTATTGCCTTGTTGTTATAAGAATATCCATAGGCACTGTCATCGGCTGCATTTTTTGAAATCCAATTTTCAATTTTATTCGTTGCCTCAATTTGGTTAGAATTGTCTCCAACTAGGTCAAAGTAATAGCTATAGATATAAGAGAGATTGGTCGCCTCGGAATCCTTGCTTAGTTTCTTTAATACGCTTTCATCTTTTACAATAATAACGAAGTAATTTTCATCGTAAGCATCCTTGGTACTATAATCGAGTGAAGTCGTTTCTGCTACTCCCTTTACCTTAAAGGTTTGATTTAAGAGGGTGAAGATGGAAAGGTTACGGTTCTTAGACTGAAGCATTAAGACTTCATCTTCTTTTAAATCGACAGGGGTTCCACCAGCCATTTCATATCCGCTCATTGGGATAATTTTTAAACCATACAAGTTATCTTCTGTTCCAGTAAATTCTTCCAAATCACAGTTAAAGTGATTTACTTCTAATAAAGCGTAGGTATAGAGATTTGGGTAGTAAACTTCATTTTTCGTTTTGATTCCAAGTTCATGGATTTTATCAAGAAATTCCTTGCCATGAATATTCCAAGTATTATTTTTTAAATTCTCTTCTAAAGTAAAGACCGTGTTACGTGGAAAATTATCTTTTACCATTGAATCAACACTGGCGTATAGACAGACGGTGGTAGAAACCATAACAAGTACCATTGTGGATAGAATACAGATGGAAGCAAGTCCCATTGCATTTTGTTTCATACGATACATCAGACCTGAAACGGCGGTAAAATGTCTGGTTTTATAGTAATAGTTTTTATTTTTACGAAGTAATTTAAGTGCTGCAATGCTGCCAGCGGTAAATAATAAGTAAGTTGCAATAATAACTAAGATAACAGCCACTAAGAAGTTACCAAGTGCACGAAGGGGTGAAGTGGTAGTAATTGCGATAAAATATCCAATCGCTAAGCAGATAAATCCAATAATAGCCATAAATTTCTTAGTCTTTGGTTCACGTTCACCGACGTTACTGCTGTGCAATAGTTCAATGGGATTGTTAATTTTTAATTGAACCAAATGAAGGAAAAAAGAGACTAAATAAATTGCTCCAAATAGTAGGAAGGTTCTTGTAATGTAAAGAGTGGAAATATAAAAGTCCATCTTTACCTTTAATCCAACAATATAAACTAATAACATGAAAAACAATTTGGAAAATAAAATACCAATTAAAATTCCAAGTATGCAGGTAATAAGCCAAGAATACAGGGTTTCAAAAAATAACATGATTCCAATGTGGCGTTTTTCCATGCCTAAGATGTTGTATAAACCGAGTTCTTTTTTACGTCTCTTCATTAAGAAGGTATCCGAATAAAAGAGCATGACGACACTGAAAATTCCAACAATTACCGTACCAAAGCTCATAATGGTATAAATAGAGGAAGAATCGGCAGCCACCATTAGGTTTGGATTTTCAGCGAGAGCACCAATCATATAGTACATGGCTACCGTACAAATCCCAGTTAGTAAATAAGGAATTGTAAATTGATGATTCTTCTTTAAATTTGAAGCAGCAAGATGTTCATAAAATCCTTTATTCATAGTGTTCACCACCTGTTGCAATTAATGTAAGGGTATCGGAAATGGTTTGATACATTTCTTCTTTAGTTTTATCTCCACGATAAATTTGATGAAAGACTTTGCCGTCACGAAGGAAGAGTACACGCTTGGCATGGCTTGCAGCCTTTGTAGAATGAGTTACCATTAAAATCGTTTGGCCATTATCATTAATTTGGTTAAATAAATTTAATAACTGGTCAGAAGAGTGAGAATCTAGCGCACCGGTTGGCTCGTCGGCAAGAATTAACTGAGGATGAGTAATTAATGCACGGGCAACTGCTACTCGTTGTTTTTGTCCGCCGGATACTTCATAAGGAAATTTTTCTAATAGCTGCTCGATTCCAAGCGTTTTGGCAAGGGGTTGTAATTCTTCTTCCATCTTTTGATATGGAGTACCTGATAATACAAGTGGTAAGAAGATATTGTCCTTTAATGAGAAGGTATCCAGTAAGTTGAAATCTTGGAATACAAATCCTAAGTTTTCTCTACGAAAGGCGGAAAGTTCTTTATCTTTAATGGTCGAGAAATTTTTGTCTCCTAGTAATACTTCGCCAGAGGTTGGTTTATCAAGGGCAGCTAAAATATTTAGTAGGGTGGTTTTACCAGAACCAGATTCACCCATGATGGCAACATATTCTCCAGCTTCTACTGAGAAATTGACCTCAGAAAGAGCTTGAACTTTATTTCCCCCAAAACGAGTGGTATATATCTTTTTTAAGTTGTGAACTTCAAGTAATGACATAATTTAAAATTCTCCTTTGCTTTTGATGAGGTAAGTTTATCAAAAATAAAAATACATTGCCAGTTTTCTAGCTTACAAAGAGGCAAAAAACCTTACATTGATGTAAGATAAAAAATTTGGTATCATAGATACAGAACGGAGGAGAGCTATGTATAAGATTTTTATTGTAGAAGACGATGTTGCAATTTCAATGGTAATAGAAAACTATTTAAATCGCTGGGGATACCAGGCAAAGTGTGTAGAGGATTTCTCAAATGTATTGTCTGAATTTGCAGCGTTTTCACCAGCTTTAGTACTTATGGATATTTCGTTGCCATTTTTTAATGGATATCATTGGTGTAATGAGATTCGTAAAATTAGTAAGATTCCAATTATCTTCTTATCGTCAATGTCAGACCATATGAATATTGTGATGGCAATGAATATGGGTGGAGATGATTTTATTACGAAGCCATTTGAAATGGATGTATTAGTGGCAAAGATTCAGGCATTGTTAAGACGAACCTATGAATTTGGTACGTCAGTTAACTTCCTAGAACATAAAGGTGCGATTTTAAATCTTCAAGATGGAACGCTTAATTATAATGGAAAGGTTTTAGACCTTACGAAGAATGAATTTCGTATTTTATCCTTATTAATGGAGAGAAAAAATCAGATTGTAAGTCGTGATGTGTTAATGGAAAAGCTCTGGGAGACCGATTGCTATGTAGATGAGAATACGTTGACAGTAAATATCACAAGACTTCGTAAACATTTAGAAGAAATTGGAATTAAGAACTTTATTCAGACGAAGAAAGGAATGGGTTACTATTTAGAATGAGAAACTATTTAGATGAATATCGAAAACAGATTGGATTACTCTTTATCGGTGTCTGTATCTTTTCTGTCATTTTTATTTTAAATGGAATATCTTTAGTATTAGTTGGTTATGGAATTTTACTAATACTTTTTTTCAGTGTCGTTGTACTTGGAATTGACTTTATTTATTATAGGAAGAAATGTGAAAAATTAACTCAGGTTAAGAGAGAGTTTCCCTACACCTTAGAGCATCTGCCAAATCCTACAACGGAAATGGAAAGACGTTATCAGGAGCTTCTTACGATGTACAATGAAGAACTGGCAAGAAGAAATGGGGAATATGAAAAGAAGCAGACACAGACCTTAGAGTATTATAACCTATGGGTACACCAGATTAAAACACCGATTGCAGCGGCGTCATTGTTACTGCAATCGCAGCGAGAGATGTTAGAGGATACCACTCTTACGAAGGAAATTCAGATGGAAATGATTCGTATTGAGCAGTATGTAGAGATGGCATTAGGCTATCAAAGGTTAAATTTTGATAATAATGATTTTGTCATCAAAAAGCAATCTTTAGATAATCTAGTTCGTAGGTCGATTCGTAAGTTTTCGAAATTATTTATTCAAAAGAAATTGGCATTAAATTATACACCAATAGATAAGCAAGTTTTAACAGATGAAAAATGGTTTTGCTTTTTATTAGAACAGATTTTATCGAATGCATTAAAGTATACCATGACGGGTGGAATTGATATATATTTGAAAAATCAATGGTTGTGTATTAAAGATACAGGAATTGGAATTGAAAAAGAAGATTTGCCAAGGATTTTTGAACAAGGATTTACCGGATATAATGGAAGAACGAATAAGAAGTCAACAGGAATTGGACTTTATTTATGTAAGCAGGTAGGAGACCGCCTAGGACATAAGATTGTCATTGAGAGTGAGAAAGGAAAGGGTACTACGGTGTTTATTGATACCGCTTATAAGGAGATTGGAGTAAGCTATGAGTAAGATACAAAAGAAAAATACTAAGAGTAAAATTGTTTCAGCAGCATGGCAATTATTTTATGAACAAGGATATGAGTATACAACAGTTGATGAGATTATACGAGTTGCGAAGACTTCGAAAGGCTCTTTTTATCACTATTTTAAAAGTAAGGATGCCCTACTTAATACATTATCCTACTTGTTTGATGAAAAGTATGAAGAATTGATGCAGGAGATGGATTCTAATTTAAGTAGCTATGAGAAATTGTTGTATTTAAATAATGAACTATTTACCATGATTGAAAATTCCGTTTCATTAGATTTACTTGCAAGGTTGTTATCAAGTCAGTTAATTACAAGAGGAGAAAAATCCTTATTAGATAGAAATCGCCTTTACTATAAGCTTCTTCGAAAAATTGTCCAAGAAGGACAAGAAAGAAAAGAGATTCGAATGGATATGTCGGTAGGGGAAGTCGTGAAGGCTTATGCGATTTGTGAAAGGTCTTTTTTATACGATTGGTGTATTTCTGGAGGGGAATATTCTCTTCGAAGCTATTCACAAAGATTTCTTCCTATTTTTCTTGGAAAATTTTTCTTAGAATAGCTTGAGTTTATTTGACTTTTTGCCCTGATTGTGATATCTTTAGATAGTGCATCACTTTAAATGGAAAAAGTGAAATGTTCGTGAGAGAAAGAAAGGAAGTACTATTATGCCTGTTACCGATTTACTAGAGCGAAATCATAAACTCTATGGCGATGAAGTTGCTCTTGTAGAGCTCAACCCTTCAATGAAGGAAACAAGAAAAACGACTTGGAAGGAGTATGATTTAGTTCAGCAAACTTCGAATGAACCTTATCGTAGAGAGATTACTTGGAGTGTATTTGATGAGAAGGCAAATCGTGTTGCCAATATGTTAATTAGTCGTGGTATTCAAAAGGGTGACCGAGTTGCAATTTTAATGTTTAACTGTTTGGAATGGCTTCCTATTTATTTTGGTATTTTAAAAACAGGAGCAATTGCTGTTCCTTTTAATTTCCGTTTTGATTCAAAAGAAATTGAGTACTGTGCAAATCTGGCAGAAGTACATATTATATTCTTCGGTCCTGAATTTATTGGACGTATTGAAGCAGTAGAAGAACGTTTAAGTCGTGGCAGATTGTTAATCTATGTAGGGGATGGCTGTCCAACCTTTGCAGAAAATTATCGTGAACTCGTTGCAGATTGTTCAAGTCAGCCACCACTTGTTCGTCTAGAAGAAGATGACGATGCAGCCATTTATTTTTCATCTGGAACGACTGGTTTTCCAAAGGCTATTTTACACAATCATGAGAGCTTAATGCAAGCAGCCCAGATGGAACAAAAGCATCATTTAACTAATCGTAACGATACCTTCTTATGTATTCCACCGCTTTATCATACCGGTGCGAAATTCCACTGGATGGGCAGTTTGTACGCAGGAAGTAAGGCTGTTTTATTAAAGGGAACTTCACCAGAAGTCATCCTAGATGCTGTTTCAAAGGAACACTGTACGATTGTATGGTTACTGGTTCCATGGGTTCAAGATATTCTGGATTGCTTAGACCGTGGAGATTTAAAATTAGAAGATTATGAGCTTGACCAGTGGAGACTGATGCACGTTGGTGCACAACCAGTTCCACCATCATTAATTAAACACTGGAAGGAATATTTCCCACATCATTTATATGATACCAACTATGGTTTATCCGAATCTACAGGTCCAGGTTGTGTGCATCTTGGAATTGAAAATATCCACAAGGTTGGTGCAATTGGTGTGCCTGGTTATCGTTGGAAATGTAAGATTGTCGATGAACAAGATAATGAAGTAAAACAAGGAGAGGTTGGGGAATTATGTGTACAAGGACCTGGACTGATGACTTGCTATTACAATGATGAAAAATCAACGAAGGAAACACTTCGTGATGGTTGGCTTTATACAGGAGATATGGCCATGCAGGATGAAGATGGATTCTATTTCTTAGTAGACCGTAAGAAAGATGTCATTGTCAGTGGTGGTGAAAATATCTATCCAGTACAGATTGAAGATTTCTTAGAAGCTTATCCGAAGGTAAAAGATGTTGCAGTTATCGGTCTTCCAGATAAGAGACTTGGTGAAATCACCGGTGCAATTATTTCTATTAAAGAAGGTATGGAATGCACAGAAGAAGAGATTATGGATTATTGTTGGGAACTACCTCGTTATAAACGTCCAAAGAAAATTATCTTTGCAGAAGTACCAAGAAATGCAACGGGTAAAATTGAAAAACCACGTCTTCGTAAGATGTATGGAGCAGATAAATTAGTAGAACAACAGAATAAGAGTTGATATAAAAGGGGCATCGCGATGCCCCTTTCTTTTGATTATTTGTAGAATTTTGCTAATTTTTCAAATGCATCTAATGAACGTTTTGCAACTTCAGTTGGTACACAATAAGAAATACGAGTATGACCTGGGCAGCCAAATCCACTACCAGGAACGATTAATAAGTTAAAGTCTTTTGCTTTTTCACAAAATGCGATATCATCTTCAATTAAAGTACGAGGGAACATATAGAAGGTTCCATCTGGTTCAACTACATGGAATCCCATATCGCGAAGTGCACTTACTAATAAATTTTTATTGGTTTCGTATACAGAAACATCTGAGGTTGTATCAGCACACATTGCACAAACTCTTTGGAATAAGCTAGGTGCATTGACATAGCCTAAAGAACGACCTGCACCAGCAACAGCTGCATAAACAAGTTCATGATCTTCTACTTCATTTGGAACTAAAACATAGCCTAAACGTTCACCAGGAAGAGAAAGAGACTTAGACCAAGAGTAGCATACAAGGGTATTTTTATAATACTTAGGTAAGAATGGAACTTTAGTTCCTGAGAATACGATTTCTCTATAAGGTTCATCCGCGATTAAATAAATTGGATGACCATACTTAGCTGATTTTTCTTCTAGAATCGCTGCTAATTTTTTAACCGTTTCTTCTGAGTAAACAGCACCACAAGGGTTGTTTGGAGAGTTTACTAAAACACCTTTGGTATGTTCATTGATAGCAGATTCAAAAGCTTCAAAATCAATCTGGAAAGCTTCAATATCAGCTGGAATTAGACGCATCTTAGCGCCAGCACCTTCGATAAATACCTTGTATTCAGGGAAGTATGGGGCAAATACGATGAATTCATCATTTGGGCAAGAAAGACCGTTGAAGCAACAACAAAGAGCAGCAGCAGCACCAACGGTGATATATAAGTTATTACCATTATAAGAAGTGCCAAAACGTTTGTTTAAAGAATCTGCAATCATCTGTCTAGCACCAGCATCGCCTTGCGCACTGGTGTATCCATGAAGAACAACAGGGTCCATTTCTTTAATTAGCTTCATAGCCGTTTCATTTACACATTCCGGTGCTGGAACGCTAGGGTTACCAATTGAAAAATCAAATACATTTTCAGCACCAATCTCGGCAGTACGTAGCTTACCAAATTCAAATAGCTCACGGATTACAGAACGCTGTGTTCCAAGAGCAACCATTCTTTCGTTTAACATAGAAAAAATCCTCTCTTTCATTAAGGTCTAATATGTATTATAATAAAGATGTATTTATACAAAGTCAAGCTTTGACAAAGAAAGAAGGGAACGTTTTTATGATTATCGATTTTCATACGCATACCTTTCCATCAAAAATTTCAAAAAAGGTAGTAGACAAATTAGGACAAGCATCCGCTTCGATGCCCCATACCGATGGTTCAGTAGAGGGATTGCTAAAGTCTATGGAAAAATCAGGGGTAGATAAAAGCATCAACTTACCTGTTATGACCAGTGCAGAACAAGTAGAAAAGGTCAATTCTAGTTTTATGAAATCCATGGAAGAGTACGAATCTCATGGTATTATTACCTTTGGTGGAATGCATCCAGAATATACGAATTATAAGGAAGAATTACAGCGAATTAAAAACAATGGTATGAAGGGGGTTAAGCTTCATCCAGCCTATCAAAATGTGGATTTGGACGATATTCGAATGATGCGAATCATTGATAAAGCCTCAGAACTAGGATTAATTGTGACCATTCATGCAGGAATTGACATTGGAATTTATGATAAGAATTATTCGAGCGTTGAGCAGATTCTTAAGGTTATTAATGAAGTCCATCCTGAGAAATTTGTCCTTGCACATATGGGTAACTGGGCGGACTGGAAAGACGTCGAATATTATCTTGCTGGTGCACCAGTATGGATGGATACGGCATTTACTTATGGTAAGATTGAGCCCTATCCTGATTCTACTCCAACTCCATATACCTGCGTGTTAGCTGATGATGACTTGGTAAGACTTACTAGAAAGCATGGGGTCGATAAGGTATTATTTGCCACCGATTCTCCATGGCAAGACCAAAAGGATTATATTGATAGAATGACTAAGATGGACTTTACCGATGAAGAGAAAAAAATGATATTAGGGGAAAATGCAATGCACTTTCTTAATTTAAAGTAAAAAATACATTTACCATTTTAGAAAAAGATGGTATTATAGAGTAATGGTGTTGGGGTTAAAATTAATTTGACCTCACTGATACCGGATTGTTTTGGGCGAGTCCCAAGATGCAATCCTCTTGCAAGCAAGCTTGCATCAGATTTGCACCTTTTGACCCTGGTATCATAATAATGCATTATGGAAGGATATTATTTTATGGAAAAGAATGTTTCGACAGAACGCAAACTTGCCATGTACAAGGCAATTTTAGAGTTAAAAAACTTAGAGGAATGTTGTGATTTTTTCGATGACCTTTGTACAGTCACTGAACTACGAGCTATGGAGCAGAGATTCGAAGTTGCTAGTATGTTAAAACATGACAAGGTCTATACCGAAATTATGCAGGCAACCAATGCCAGTTCTGCAACCATTAGTCGAGTAAATCGAATGTTAAACTATGGAAAAGGCTGTTTAGGCAAGGTTGTAGACAGAGTAGAAGAAAAAGAAAGGAAGTAATATTGCCATGAAACAATTAATGTTAGGTAATAAAGCTTTAGCGAGAGGTCTTTATGAAGCTGGATGTAGTGTAGTTTCTAGTTATCCAGGTACTCCCAGTACAGAAGTAACCGAAGAAATCGCTAAATATGATGAAGTTTATTGTGAATGGGCTCCCAATGAAAAAGTAGCAATGGAAGTTGCATTTGGTGCGTCCCTAGCAGGAAAGAGAAGCTTCTGTGGTATGAAGCATGTAGGACTTAATGTAGCCGCTGACCCATTATACACTTGTTCTTACACCGGTGTAAATGGAGGATTTGTTATCTGTGTAGCAGATGATGCAGGAATGCACTCTTCACAGAACGAACAGGACTCTAGACATCATGCGATTGCATCAAAGGTTCCAATGCTTGAGCCATCTGATTCTAGTGAAGCTTACGAATTTGCTAAAAAAGCTTATGAGCTTTCAGAAAAATTTGATACACCAGTCATTATTAAAATGTGTACTCGTGTCGCTCATTCTCAGAGCATTGTAGAAGTAGGAGAAAGAGTTGTACCTCCTACAATTCCTTATGAGAAAAATATTCCAAAGTACGTTATGATGCCAGGTAATGCAATTCGTCGTCATCCTGTAGTAGAAGAACGTACACGTAAATTAATCGCATTTGCAGAAGAATGCGAATTTAACCGTGTAGAAATGGGTGATACTAAGATTGGTATTATCACATCTTCAACAAGCTATCAGTATGCAAAAGAAGTATTTGGCGATAACGCAAGTATTCTAAAATTAGGAATGATTAATCCACTTCCAGAAAAATTAATTTTAGATTTTGCTAAAAAAGTAGATAAATTAGTAATCATTGAAGAATTAGACCCGATTATTGAAAACCACTGCAAGCAATTAGGACTTACCGTAACCGGTAAAGACGTATTCCCAATTGAAGGTGAATTTTCTCAGAATTTAATTGCCGAGAAGTTAGGAATTAAGGTACCAGAATATAAGAAATTAGATGAAACCTTACCAAATCGTCCTCCTGTTATGTGTGCAGGATGTCCACATAGAGGAATGTTCTATACCTTATCACGTAATAAGTGTACCGTACTTGGTGAC
>CABUZU010000003.1 GCA_902496125.1 uncultured Lachnospiraceae bacterium | reverse complement strand
TTACGCAACGTTCAAATCCTAAACCAAATCCTGAATGGCGAACAGAACCATATTTTCTTAAGTCTAAATAGAACTGATAATCTTCTTCGTTAAGATTTAATTCTTTCATACGGTTTGTTAATTTCTCATAGTCATCTTCACGCTGACTACCACCAATGATTTCGCCAATACCTGGAACTAAGCAGTCCATAGCAGCTACTGTCTTATTGTCATCATTGAGTTTCATATAGAATGCTTTAATATCCTTTGGATAATCGGTAACGAAAATTGGTTTCTTAAATACCTTTTCTGTTAAATATCTTTCATGTTCTGTCTGTAAATCGCAACCCCAAGATACTTTATAATCAAATTCATCATTGTGCTTAGATAAGATTTCAATTGCTTCTGTATAAGTAACATGTCCAAATTCTGAATTTAACACATGATTTAAACGCTCTAATAAACCTTTATCGATAAATTGGTTAAAGAACTTCATTTCTTCTGGTGCTTTTTCTAATACATAGGAAATGACATATTTTAACATTTCCTCTGCTACTTGCATATTATCATCTAAGTCAGCAAATGCCATCTCAGGTTCAATCATCCAAAATTCAGCTGCATGTCTTGTCGTATTTGAATTTTCTGCACGGAAGGTAGGACCAAATGTATATACATTACGAAATGCCATACAATAAGTTTCTACATTTAACTGTCCACTAACGGTTAAGTTCGTAGGCTTACCAAAGAAATCTTTGCTGTAATCTACACTTCCATCTGGATTTTTAGGAATATTATTTAAATCCATTGTCGTAACCTGGAACATTTCTCCTGCACCTTCACAGTCACTACCTGTAATTAATGGTGTATGAACATAAACAAAGTCATGACTTTGGAAATATTCATGAATTGCTGCTGCAATTAAAGAACGTACACGAAATACAGCCTGGAAAGTATTCGCACGTGGACGTAAATGTGAAATTGTACGAAGATATTCTAAACCATGGCGTTTCTTCTGTAATGGATAATCAGAAGAAGATGCACCTTCTAACGTAATTGATTCAGCCTGTAATTCAAATGGCTGTTTTGCATCAGGAGTTGCTACTAGAGTACCCTTTGCAATAATGGCTGTACTAACATTGTATTTAGAAATTTCAGCAAAGTTTGGTAACTTATCGCTGTATACAATCTGTAATGTTTGGAAACAACTTCCATCATTTAATACAATAAATCCAAATGTTTTAGAACCACGTACACTACGTACCCAACCGCCAAGTTCAACGGTTTGGTTAATATAAGAGTCTGTATTTTGAAAAAGTTCTTTTACTGTTGTTAATTTCATTGTTAACCTCCAATTATTAGTAATTTTTCCCGTAATGTATAGTATACTCCATTTTATAAATTCCGTAAAGTCCAAAAAATATTATTCATTTTCCCTTGACTTTTTATTTTACTTGTTGTATCATCTGCAATATAAGATGTAGTTTTAAATACTACTTATTAGAAAGGACGTGAATTTTTATGAAATTTATCAATCACATTAAAGACCCTGGCAGCGCAATTACCCATTTTATTGCTTGGCTTGGTGCTGTAATTGCAGCTACTCCATTGTTAATTCGTGCTTCTTCTAAGCCTAATCCGATTTTTGTTTTTTCTGCTTCTATCTTTATTGTCAGTATGATTTTATTATATGGTGCTAGTACAATTTATCACACCTTTGATGTCAATACGAAGATCAATCGTATTTTAAAGAAACTAGACCATTCTATGATTTTTGTTTTAATTGCTGGTACCTACACTCCTGTTTGCTTACTTGCACTCGATAAGACTACAGGATATCGACTATTAGCTCTAGTTTGGATAATTGCAATTGTCGGTGTCATTATCAAATTACTCTGGATTAATTGTCCAAAATGGTTTTCTTCTATTATTTATATTGGACTAGGATGGTTATGCGTAACTGCATTTTCTCCACTTATCCACAACCTGTCCTCTGTAGCCTTTGACTGGCTTTTAGCTGGTGGTATTATTTACACCATTGGTGGTATTATTTATGCGATTAAATGCCCATTATTTAATGCCCGTCACAAATATTTTGGAAATCATGAAATTTTCCACTTATTTGTAATGGCTGGCAGTTTTTGTCATTTCATATTCATTTATAAATATTTAATTTAATTTCTTGTACTTTTTTTGTTTTTTTGCATATACTAAAGATAGGCAAACGATTCAGCATCATTGATGCTTTTATATAAATTAGCCTAGGCACTGCTGCCTGCTGGCAGCAGAGATACATAGCTATAAAATTTCATCAGCTGCTTTTGGTATAATCAGTCGTTGCCCTACGACAAGCTCATCCGTCTGTAATTCGTTTACCTGTCTTATTAAACTTACCGAAGCATAGAATCGCTTTGCTACTGACCACAAACTATCTCCTGGTTTTACAAGATATCCAATAATTCCTGGCATCTTTTCCATTTCTTCTAATGGTAAAGGTGCTATTTCTATATTGGTTAAAACAGGCTCCTTTCGTTGGTCTAAAATTAATAAATCAATCGAAATCGTTACCTTCATTTCCACTTCTTCACTATCTGTCATAATGGCCGATAATTGTTCAATCTCTGGTCTGATTTGGTAGATACTATTCTCATTCATGCCCTCTACTTGCACAAGATGAGAAAACGGAAATACTTCCTTTTTTTGCTTAAAAGGAATACTGTCATCGCTACATACATACAACATATTTACCGATAAGATTCCATCTAACTGAATACCTTCTTCTACCACCTGACATTCATCCATCTTAATCGTTCCATCACAATGACAAATTTGTAAAATCTTCTCTCCATTTTCTAATTTCATTCGTGGACTTAATTTAAATCTTGAACCATTTCTCATTCGCAATTTTTCAAAGGTTTCCCATTCCCTTTCTGTTTTCATCTCAAATGCAGGACTGTATACATCTTCTAAAATTTGCGTGTGAATTTCCTCATATAAAATCATATCCAATCCCAACGTAGCCTCTAAGGTTAAAACTCTATTTTCTCCATCATAGTCAGGACTAATATACAATTCATAATTTTGTAATGAAGTCTCCACCCATGCAATCATCTCTTCACTACTATTTTCTACTTCTAAATTTCCATTAACTTCTATTTGCTTTTCAAACCACTGCACTGGAATATGATTTTCCTCTCCAGTATAGACTACAAATAGTTGTAAATTGCCTCGAATATTTAATTTATCATCAAGAGGTTTTACCATACAACCTGTAAGCTCTACATCTTTAAATAATAAAACATTCATATTTGGCTTTGTAGATGGAAGTTCTATCTCTTCTTTGATACGAAAGGTGTCTTTTTTTTGAATATCGGTTTGTAATAATTCAATTTCTCTATGTAAACAATCAAATTCTTCACTGGCACTTGCATTTGTAATAAGACTTCGACTTACTAATTGATAAACTACTACAGTAAATGTAAGAATTGCTTTAATATTTAACTTCCTAGAATTAATCATCTCCGTTCGTAAATCTTCCATTTCCCATGAAATCTGAATTTGATCTCGTTCACAAACCTCATCAATATTCATAATCTCATCAAACGGGATTTCCCCTAGGATATTTTCTAATTTTCCTCCATCCTTTACATTGTATAAAATACAATAAGATAGCTTTCCATGAAATTTTACTCTTTTCTCTAAAACTTTTGTTTCTTCTAATCGAACTCTTGCTTTATCTAAGATGATTTCTTCCATATCTTCACAGTTATCCGGTACATTTTTATCCTCATCAATGGTAATTTGAGTCATTGCTTTGGTTTTAATTCGATTCATATAAATACTATTTTTCTTAAAATCCATACATTTCTCCTTATTTATTATCCAAATATCACCATCATATCAGTATAAGCTGTTTTTACTACAATCCACGGATAAGAAGGTTCCTTTGCATTATCTTCCCCTTCTTTTGGACCTAGAAGGTTCGTGTCTATGTATAACGAATCTGCGGTTTGATAAAAATCCTGTATAGTAACACTGTACCCTGTCGTATCTTTTTTACCATACCCTACCACTAAATATAATTCCTTCCCATCTGCATAGGTTAAACGAAACTCATCGTCTTTTTTCTCATTAATTAATTCCATTAATTCTTTTGGAATTTCACTATCTGAAACAACGCTATATTTAATATCATCTACTTTTTCAGGTTTCTTTTCCTTTGCACATCCTACGCATAAAAAGCAAAGCAACACAATAAAAAGAAAACTTAGCTTTTTCATCTTCCACCCCCTTTTCTTATTTTATTATTGTGATTGCGTATTTATTACAATAAAAAAAGAGACTTCTTACGAAGTCCCCTTTTACTCATAATTACTGACCAATAAATGCACCAGCTGCTTTTCCTAAAGCTTCTGATTTTGCATCTGCATCTGCTAGAGAAGTTCCCTTTACACCATAGTAAAGTTTAATCTTAGGCTCTGTACCGGATGGACGAACGCATAACCATGCATTATCGCTTAAATCATAGTACATTACGTTAGATGATGGAAGTCCTGTAGATGTTACTTCACCAGTTTCCATATTTTTAGCAGTATCTGCCTTATAATCACGGATTTCTAATACCTTATATCCACCAATTTCAGTAGGTTCGCTCTTTCTAAGGTCAGCCATAATAGACTGAATCTTTGCAAGACCTTCAATACCTTTTAATGAAATTGCTTTTACATCATCTTTATAGTAGCCATATTTTTCATACATATCAATCATAGCATCCCATAAAGTCTTATCTTGAGTCTTATAGTAAGCTGCTGCTTCACAAAGTGCCATTGTTGCAACAATCGCATCTTTATCTCTTGCATGAGTACCGATTAAGCAACCATAGCTCTCTTCAAATCCGAATAAATATGTACCCTTACCGGATTGTTCAAAGTTTAGAATCTGCTGACCAATATATTTAAATCCTGTTAATACTTCAATTAACTTAATTCCATAAGACTTAGCAATTGCATCTGCTAAATTACTAGTAACAATTGTCTTAATTAATGCACCATCTTCTGGTAAACCATAGAGTTCTTTGTACTGACTAATTTCATATTCAGCAAGTAAACATCCTGACATATTACCAGTTAATGTATGATAGTCACCATTTTTGTCTTTTACATAAACGCCAAGTCTATCTGCATCTGGGTCTGTTGCAAGAACTAAATCTGCATCAATTTTCTTTGCAAGCTTTAAGCCAAGTTCAAAAGCTTCTGCTGCTTCTGGATTTGGATAGCTTACCGTTGGGAATTCGCCATCTGGTAATTCCTGTTCTGGAACTACATATACATTTTCAAATCCTAATTCTTTTAACACTCTTCTTGCTGGAATATTACCTGTTCCATGTAGTGGAGTGTAAACAATCTTTAATTCTTTTGCCATCTTAGCAATTGCTTCTGGACGTTTTACCTGCTTTTTAAGTTCTGCAATATAAGGGTCGTCAACATCTGCACCAATTGTTACTAAAAGACCCGCTTTTCTTGCATCTTCTTCACTCATTGTTTTCAGTGTTGAAAAATCAGTAATCGCCTTTACTTCATCCATGATTCCACCATCATGAGGAGGTGTAATCTGTGCACCATCTTCCCAGTATACCTTATATCCATTGTATTCTGGTGGATTGTGGCTTGCAGTAATATTAATACCAGCGATGCATCCTAACTTACGAACGGCATAGGATAATTCTGGTGTTGGACGAAGACTTTCAAAACGATAAGCCTTAATTCCATTTGCTGCTAAGCAAAGTGCAGCTTCCATAGAAAATTCAGGGGACATTCTACGAGAATCATAAGCAATTGCAACACCTTTTTCCTTGCCACCTACTTTTAAAATATAATTAGCTAATCCTTGAGTTGCTTTACGAACGGTGTAGATATTCATGCGGTTTAAACCTGCACCGATAATTCCACGAAGACCTGCTGTACCAAATTCAAGTTCAGTATAAAAACGTTCCTTAATTTCATTTTCATCATCAGCAATATTTCTTAACTCTTCTTTTGTGGCTTCATCAAAACAGGGGTTTGATAGCCAGTCTTCATAGATTTTCTTGTAATCCATTTTTTACCTCCTAGTAATTCAGTTGATATCCTCATTATACAATACTTGAGTAAATTTAACAAGAAATTCTTTTCTTTTTTGTTGCTGTATACAAACTTCTCTTAGTTTTGTCAAATACCTTTCTGGAATCCAAGTCTTACTACTATTCATATAGTGATTGATTTGTTTCCAATATTTATAAGGGAATAAGAAATTTAAATATAGTAAGTCTTTTTCCTCATTATTTAATGGATTTTCTAGGTTATACGCCTGAATTAGCTCTTTTGCAAGTTCGATATCCCAGTTATTTTTCTCTAATACTTTTCGAATAAAATGGTAAATATCACACACTTGATATCCAAAACTAAGACGATGAAACTGTGTAATCATTACTCCATATTTTGAAAATAATACATGATGGTAATTATAATCTCCATGACATAAATACCTTGGCATTTGCTCTAATCTAGAGATTTTTAGTTTTTCAATCGTATCCTTTGCTTCTAGTAGGTTTTCATCAATCGTATTTAGAATCATCATTTCTAAATTTGATTTTTTCTTTTTTCTCCTAATAAAACTTCTAGTGCGTTTCATTTCGGTATAATGTTTTTCCCATTGCCCTAGTAAATCTACACGTTTTAGCCCCTCTTCTTGTATCGAAATCATCCTCATATTTTTATGTAACAAAGCCAATGCCTTCATTGCTGTCTTCACTTCTTCTTTATCTTTGACATTGCACTCGGTTGACATACTCCATCTTTTTAGCAAATATCGATTTCCATTTGATTCTTCTGTAATCAATTCATTTTCTTTATTTCGTAAATAATAATCAACAATTAACTCTTTTTTATTTTGCAGTTTACTTAACACTTCTTGCTCAAATTCAATACGCTTTTTAGAATATGGACATTCTCTAAGCATATATTGATTTCCTAAATGGTCTTCACCAATTAATGCCCCTCTTGCCTTTTTTATACGTACAATCTCTAACTGATACTGATTTAGACAAGCACTATCTCGTTCATTCATACAAAATACCCTCCGTTTCTCATTAAGATTTCCTGCTATGTTATCCTATGAGAAAAAAACGGAGGGTATACTATTATCATTCAATCCATTCTAAAACTTTAGCTTCTAGAATTTCTTTTGTATTATTTTCTGGGTTTTCTAATACTTCTGTTAACAGCTCATTTAACAAAAGCCCAATCTGTTTCCCTTGCTTTACACCAAGGCGTTTTAAATCATTTCCATTAATTGCCAGGTCATGTAACGTTAAACATTCATGGTCTGCAACAATTTGCTCATATGCAATCTCTACTTTATCTAAATTCTGTAAAGACTCTTCAATATGAGTGGGATGCTTTGACATTGCATCTGCTTGCATTAGGATTAAAAGGTCTGGAAAAATATCAAGACCTACCTTACTAATCATCTTGCGAAGTGCAGATTTTTTAGTTTCTAGAAAACAATCATGCCATTTAATTAAATGTAGCACTTTCTTTGAAGTATCGTTGTCATATTTAAGACGTTTTAAAATACCCTTTGCAAGTTTACAACTCTCATTTGCATGATTTTTAAAATGGTCAAATCCTAATTCGTCCGTTGTTCGAACTACAGGCTTTCCAATATCATGAAACAGTGCTGCAAGTCTTAAATAAAGTACAGGTGGAACGAGTTCTACTACCTTTAAAATATGCTCGGATACATCGTAGCAATGATATCTTGAGTTTTGTGGAACACCCACACAAGCATCAAATTCAGGTAAGACAACCTTAGTGATTCCAGACTCATACATCTGTTTAAAAAACTCTGGATGGTCTGAGATTAATGTTTTACTAAGTTCTACTTGTATTCGCTCTGCACTAATCTTTTTAAGATTTTGTACTAATTGTTGAATTGCTAAAAAGGTATTCTCTTCAATTGTAAATCCTAATTGGGCTGCAAAACGAACGGCTCTCATCATTCGAAGTGCATCTTCATTAAAACGTTCAACTGGATTTCCTACACAACATATCCTTTTATCTTTCAGGTCTTGTCTACCTCCAAAAAGGTCTACTAATCCATCTTTATCATTATACGCCATTGCATTGATTGTAAAATCCCTGCGCTTTAAATCTTCTAAAAGACTTGGTGTAAATGTGACTTCCTTTGGATGCCTTCCGTCTTCATAATCACCATCGATTCGATACGTTGTTACTTCATAGCCTTCCTTGTCTATCATAATTGTGACCGTTCCATGCTGAATCCCAGTATCAATCGTTCTTGGAAATAATGCTTTCACTTGTTGTGGCAGTGCCGACGTTGTAATATCCCAATCCTTAGGCAAACGTCCAAGTAATGTATCTCTAACACATCCGCCTACAACATAGGCCTCGTATCCATTATTTTGTAATACTTCTATAATATGTTGTGCTGCTTTAGGAATTACAATTTTATCCATTAATTAATACGCCTTTCCCCAATATACCATTTTCTTTGCTTTCTTGCCACAAACAGGACAAATTGGTGTGATTTCTTCCTGTTCAAAAGGCATACATCTAGATGTCGCAGTGGTATCTTCTTTAATCTTAAGTTCACAGTCTAAATCTCCACACCACATCATCTTTACAAATCCTGGTTTATTAGCAATAATATCTTTGAATTCATCATAAGTCTTTGCTTCATAAATATGATTGTTTAAATGTTCTTTTGCTCTTTCTAACATATCTGCCTGCATTTTTTCTAAGGTTTCTCCAACCTTTGTAGCAAGCTCATCTAATGATACAACCTGTTTTTCACGAGTATCTCTACGTACAATAACAGCCTGATTTGCTTCAATATCCTTAGGACCAATTTCTACACGTAGTGGAATACCACGAATTTCTTGTTCACTAAACTTCCATCCTGGGCTCTTATCTGAATCATCTACTTTTACTTTAAAGCCTGATTTAATTAATTCATCTCTTAATTCATCTGCTTTTTCTAATACACCTGCTTTATGCTGTGCAATTGGAATTACCATAACCTGAGTAGGTGCAATTCTTGGTGGAAGTACAAGTCCACTGTCATCACCATGTACCATAATGATAGCACCAATGATACGGGTAGACATTCCCCAAGAGGTCTGATGTACATACTGAAGCTTGTTCTGCTTATCAGAATACTGAATACCAAATGCTTTTGCAAATCCATCACCAAAGTTATGGCTTGTACCAGACTGTAATGCCTTTCCATCATGCATAAGTGCTTCAATTGTATAAGTTGAATGAGCACCTGCAAATTTCTCTTTATCTGTTTTCTTACCTTTTACAACTGGAATTGCTAAATACTGTTCACAAAAATCTGCATAAATATTTAACATCTGAATCGTACGTTCTTCTGCTTCTTCGGCTGTTGCATGTGCAGTATGACCTTCCTGCCATAAAAATTCTGCGGAACGTAAGAATGGACGAGTTGTTTTCTCCCATCTTACAACTGAACACCATTGATTGTATAACTTAGGTAGGTCACGATAAGACTGAACAATCTTTGAATAAAAATCACAAAATAGAGTTTCAGAAGTAGGACGTACACATAAACGTTCTTCTAACTCTTCTAATCCACCATGAGTAACCCAAGCAACTTCTGGTGCAAAGCCTTCTACATGGTCTTTTTCCTTTTGAAGTAAACTTTCTGGAATAAACATTGGCATATATACATTTTCTACGCCAGTTTCTTTAAATTTAGAATCTAAGGTCTTTTGAATATTTTCCCAAAGTGCATATCCGTTTGGACGAATAATCATACATCCACGCACATTTGAATAATCAACTAATTCTGCTTTTTTTACTACGTCGGTATACCACTGTGCAAAATCTTCTGCCATAGGGGTAATCGCTTCTACGAGTTTCTTTTCCTTCGCCATTTTATTGTCTCCTTCTTATTGGATTATCTAAAAAATCCTTAACTATTCAGCGATAATTTTAAGTGATAAATCCCTATTTGTCAACATTAGTCCTATCAACTTCTAAGAATTGTATCTTATGAGTATAATTAGAAAGTTTAGTTACAAAATATGACATTCCAATTAATAATACGGTAATTGCTCCTACAATAGACATATCCATTGAAGAATTTATATAATATTCCCATAATGAGAACGCTAAAAGAAGACAGAATATAACTAATCCTGTTCTTGAAGCAATCTGTAACTGATGTATTTCACATTTACGTTCATAAATTTCTTTTTGTGTTGCATTTATCTGATTTGGTTGTCTTCTATAAATTCTACTATTTTGAATCTGTACCCTTGTTGCAACTAGTCCACACACACCCGCAATCGATATCGGAAGCATGACATAAAAGACACGATACCAAGCTACATTTAATGAAAGTCCTCCGATAATGATTCCAAATACAAATATGGCTAATGGTAAAATCAAATATAATTTTTTTAAAATATCACTTGTTTTTTGTGCGGCTAATGGAACTAACCGACGAACACTTAAGTAATAACATACTCCAACCACAATTGATATATATAAAGCCAAATAAAATGTGCTAGCTGTCCACCAACCCTTCCAAGCATTTAAGATTTGACCTGTAAATTGATTGTAAAAAGCCATAAATCCTGTTAGGGTAAATGCTAAAATTCCAATTACAATTAAATTTTGACATAAAACATCTATAAAATGAAATGGAAAATTTCTTTGCATTTGCGTACGACAAAATCTTTGCATATTGTTTCCAACAATTGATTCAACAGGTTTTGCTTCCTCTTGTATTTGAATAAATTGCCTTACCAATTTTTTTAAAAAAAGTTCTCTATCTTTTACACTAAGTCCTCGTTCTTTACAATAATCTTCAATTTGACAAAAACTATCTCTATAAGTACCGGTAAGGTGATTTTTTTCTATTTGATAACTAGGTTTTCTTTTTATCATTGCCCTCTCCTTACTTTTTATTTTTTATCTATTTTGATACTTTTCGCCTATTTTGTCAATGATTTATTGCCAAACTCGCAACGTTTCAATAAATTTTTCTTTCATATCTATTGGGAATTTATGAAGCAATCTTAACACCTCATAATCTTGGGAACGGGAACGATAATCTTCGGTAATAGAACCTGCTAAATAATCAAGAGAAACATTTGCAAGCTGGGCAAAATAAACAAGTACTTTAAGTGTACATAGTGTACGATTATTTTCTACATTACTGATATAACCTGCTGTTACACCTATCGCTTTTGCAACCTCTTCTTGTGTCATATCTCTGTCTAAACGAAGCTGTCTTACTCTTAATCCTAATTCTTTATTTGATATCATAATCGTATTCCTTTCTCTTTTGATAAAGTGGGAGAGGGTTCTCTCCCACCTTAAGCATTAATGACTTCTTCTTAAGATAAACCAACTACTAATGGATGCAATGAATAATAAAATCCACAGCTTTAATAAGCTAGTATCTCCTGTCTTTGGAGTTTTTGATGGTTCTTTTTCTTTTTTCTTATTCTCATGTGTCTTTTTAGCATCCTTCATCACTACTTTTTGAATTTCTCCTGTATCCTTTACACTAAACTTAACCGTTTCGGCAACTTCATATCCATCTGGTGCCATTGTCTCTGTCAATGTGTAATTTCCGATTGGAAGATATTCAATAAATCTTAGTGTATTACTACTTACCCAAGAATCTACAACTTCTCCTTTCTTATTGCGAATTTCAAGCTTTGCTCCTGGTAGTTCTTTACCACTTGTGATATCCACCTTTGATATCTGAACTTTTGTATGGTCATCTTTCATTACTTGTTTTTGTACCTGTATCTTGGTATCTCCATTTGTCGCAAATGATTTTATTACAAAATCAATACTTTCTGCTGTTACATATCCTGTTGCTGGAAGATTTTCTGTTAACGTATACTTCTGCCCTGCTACTAAGTTTTTAATATAATGCTTCTTCTTTTTCGTAATCCAAGAATCAATTACCTTACCGGTTGAATCGGTAACAACTAATGCAGCTCCTTCTACTAACTTACTCTCATTTACTAAATCTTCCTTTGCAATCTCTACTAAAGTTGGAACATTGTAAAGTAACGCTTCTTTCTTTATTACATTTTCTTTACTATCTGTTGGCAAAATCGTAAATTCAATCTTTTCTGTGGATAGCTGATAGCCTATCGGTGCCTTTATTTCTTGCACATAGTAATCTCCAAATGGCAAATCGGTCTTAAATGAAACCTTCCCATCTTTATCACTCTTTACAACTTCTAATAAAGTATCCTTTTCTACAATCACATTCAAATCTCTATCTTTAATCTCATTTTGACTATAAAGACCTAAGAATGCACCCTCTAATGGCTTATCTTCTTGTAGCTTTTCAGATTCTTCATTTACATATTGATTCCACTCTGTTGCCTTTGTCTTTTTATTAATAGAAAGCTCAATCGTTCGGCGTTCATTTTTAAACGTAATATTTTTAGCCTCTACGATTTTGGTATCTTGGTCTTCCCATTTTAACGTTACCGCCACTACCTTATCATTTAGATAATGTAGATTATCATCTTCGATATCCGTTTCAACGAAATAATAACTTCCTAATGGTAAATAATCATCCTCTCCACCAAGCGTAGCTACTCCATCAATTCCTGTTGTAATCGTTGCTACTAATGCATTTTTATAAAGTGGTGTATCTTTATAATAGTCAATTTCATTTCTACCATCTGGCTGATAAATATCCTCAGCTGCATATACATTAAAGGAAACCTGTTTAATCTTTAAATCTTCATAACGAAATACCGAATAGAAACTTTCTTTCATCTTATCTAAGAAGCTCTTACCTTCATATCCTGTTAAGAACTCACCGGTCTTAGTAATTGAAATTTTTCCTCTTGTACGCTCATTTGTAAAGGTATGACTAATAATTTTATTCGTATCCTCTACATAGAATGTGGTTTCATTTACATTTCTTAGATAATTTTTAGGTGCTAATTCTTCTCTTAGAATATAGTTTTTTCCAACCTCAAGGCCTGTTACTAAATGCTCTTCTTTTGTAGATACCCAAGTCTCAACTAGCTTATTTGTATCTGCTTCATAAATGGAAAGCGTTGCTCCTTCAATCTCCACACCTGATACAATATCCGTCTTTTTAAACACATGCTTCGTTTTCTCATTCTTAAACGCTTCATTTACTACTCTAGTCTCTGTCTCTTGACCACCATTTGCTCCATAAGTCGCATCAATTTCCTTTGATATATGATTTTCATCCGTTACATAACCTGCACTTGGCTTTAATTCTTTTACTTGATATTTACCAAGAGGTAAGCTACCATCACAATAAAATTGAATCTTTCCTTGTTTGTCTGTTACAGCGGTCATTAAAAGGGTTCCAGCTTTTACAAAATCTTCAATATCTTCTAAGGTATAAAGCCCAAATGTTGCACCCTCTATGCAGTCTCCAGTATCTAAATCCTTCTTATCAATTTGGATATCCACTTTCTGTCTCTCATTTTTATAAGAAATCTGAACATCTCTATCTAAAATTTCAACTTCTTTTTCTTCCTTGCTTCGTACATATCCATTTCCTGCAACCACTTCTTTTACCTTATATTTTCCAAGATAAAGATTTTCTACCTTTGCATAGCCATTCTTATCCGTTGTAATGGTATCTACTACACTTCCTTTTTTGTACAATAGATATTTAGAAATATCCACTCCATATTCATCTAAATGTGATTTATCAATTTGTTGATAATAAATATCTTCATCGGCAATGACTTCAAAGACTGCTCCTTCTACTGGTAACTCTTTATAAGTAAATTGATATTGATTGTTTTCATCTGGCTGTGCTAGGATTAATCGTTCGCCGGTTTTAAAGATTTCTAATTTTTGTCTAATTTCATCATTTTCCTGCAATACCGTTACTACTAAATTTCCATTTTCATCTTGTAATTCATTTTTATTTGCTCCTACTTGACCATTTGGATAAACGCTTTCTTCGTTAATGTTAAACGGAATTGGCGTTTGAGATAAACGATAACCCATTGGTGCTTCTACTTCCACTAGTTCATATTCTCCAGATGGCAAATCCTCTGGCAATAATACATAGCTATCAATAATCTTATCCTGCTTATCTCGTTCAAAGGTTGTCGTAAATGGATAGTTTGTCGTTCCCATTACCTTTCGATTATTAGAATCATAATGAGATAAATAGCCATTTTCATCCACTTTCCACTTCATCTGTTTTAAATCTTCTAACGTTTTATTGGAAACATTTACCACTCTTACCTGATATTTTGCACCTTCTTTTAACACGGTTTGCATTAAAACATCCGTTGGATGAATGATTTCTAACGAGTCTTTTTCATTTTTATTTAATTGATTCTCTAATGGATTTTTTAAGCTATCCGTCTTTACAACACGAATCCTTGCCTGCACAACCGTATCTACAACATATCGAACTTCAATTGGTTTCTCGTATTCACTACGATCTTTATCAATCGTAACAAGCATTGGCTTTGCACAGTCTCTGCCATCCGGTGCTTTTGTTTCTACTAGTACATAGTTTCCATAAGGTAACTGTGGGGTAACAAATCTTCCATCTTTATCGGATACCATTGTTTTTACACGATATTGATTTTCCTTCTCCCCTGTCTTTTCTAACCATAATTTATCACCTTCTGACCAATTATCTGTTTGATAAACGGTTGCTGTTTTGTCATTTGAAAAATCATAGTGTTCAAAGAACTCTAAATCGCCTTCTTTCCAATCCTTTGCACCTTGTAAATCTTTGATTAGATAAATGTTAAACTGTGCACCAGCTAGTCCCTTTAATTCGGTCTGTCCCTTCGTATAATCAAGCTTTACAAAAGGAATCGCAGCTTTTTTAACCTGTTCCATAGAAGAAATCGTTTCTGCTTTTATAATCTTTTTGGTCTCATCGGATTTAAAAGTGACCGTATAAATCGATTCATCTAATAAATAGCCTTCTGCTGCCTTGGTCTCTTTTATATAATAAGAGGTTTCATCAACAACACTTGTAATTCCTAATCGAATATCGTAAAAGCCTGATTTGCCAGGAGTATTTAAATATTCTATTTCTTTGTCTGGATAGAGTCGATGTAAGCTACCGTCTGTATTTAATACATAGCCATCTTCATTTGTCTTTGGAGTTTTTCCAATAACAGCTACAGCTACTGACTCATCTTTTTTTAGAATGAGCTTTCCACTGCCATCACTGCAATAAATGTCTTCTTTCGCATACAGTGTATACTCCGCTCCATTTAATTGGTTTTTATAATTTGTGTCTCCTTGAGTTGTTGTCGTTTTTGTCTCTCTATCATATTTTTCAATCTGTACTTGACCACGTATCGGCGTATTTAGTAGATTTCCATCTTTATCTAAATTGATACTGTTATTTTTACTATCAAATAAAGATTTCGTTGATTCTGTCGTTTTATCTGTAATTGTATAATAGTAAGCAGCCTTTACTTTTTCCCCTAATAAATTATTCATCCAGTCTCCAAAATATCCACTTGCTGCCTTTGATTCTACAAGATAGAAACTACCTTCATTTCTAGGATTATAATAAATCCAGTCGGATAAGAAGCTACCATCTAATTGCTTATGAAAACGAATCTGCTCATTGCTATAAATTGGCTTCATTCCATCTGCTGTATAGTCGACTTTAACACTCATCTCATCATTATCAATTGGATAGTCACGTATGGTTGCATCATATCGAATAATATTAAATAATACGCCACTAATGGTTGTATTGGTCTCTGAATCTAGCTTTGTAGGATGAACTTTCATTCGCCATGGCATATTAAAAGCATAATACTGAAATGGATTTTTTTCATCTGCTACATGCTCTTTATTATCTGCGATATTTTTAATTCCTAAATTCTTAGATTCGCCAGCTTTTGTCGATACAATCTTATTTTCTCCTACAATTTTAAATTCGAAGACATTGGTTAATTTCTTAAACTCACTACTTGTCTCATATCCATCATTCGTATAATAATTGTAGAATCCAAAGCTTGCCGTTGTCTCTTCAATACGAAATTCATTACTATTTGTTTCATCACAATAAAGGATTCCTGTACTATAACTACCATCTTGATTATCTTTTAACTCTTTTATCTTTTTATAGGTTCCATCCTTCATTTTCTGCAATAAACTAAACGTACAACCAGAAAGCTTTTCTCCTGTTAAATCATTGTATTTAATTACATTAACACTTGCACTCCAAGGTTGTTCTCCTATCTTAAACTGATATGGAACCTTAAGTGTCGAATCGTAGACCTTTCCTGCATATTGGAGTTGGTTTACCCCACAGATTTTAAACGAAAGCTTATTCGTTTCTTTTCCACTTTCATCTAAAAATGCACTCGAATAATTTGGTGGTGTTTTTGTCTCTTTAATATAATAGTCCCCTTTGTTGTCATTATAATAAAGAACAGGTGTATAAAATTCCTTTGTTTCACTATTATAGGCACGATAAGTCTTTGTTGCCTTATCATAAGTTAGTACATTTACCACAGGATCTTCTTCCCCAGCAATTGACTGATAAATGGTAAACTCTGCACCACTGACTTCTTTACCTGTTTTGCTGTCTTTTTTTACCACCTCAATCGGTGCCATATACTTCTTATCTGTAATCTTCTTTGTTAATACAATAGAATCTTCATTTTCATCATCAATTGTACTCTTTACATTGATATATCCATGGTATAAGGTATCATCAACCTCATATCCTTTCGGCGCTTTATCTTCTTTAATGGTATAATAAACCTTTAAACTACCATCTTCTGTTAACTTCGTCTTTATAATATTTTTTAATTGTGATTTTGCTGCTTTTAACGCTTCATCATAGCTTGTATACGCATCCTCATCTAACTTCATCCTAGAAATATAATTTTTACAATATTTATAGTCATTCGAGCTAATACTATAAGATAAGGTTGCGATTCCACTGTCATCTTCCGTCGTAATCGTCTTCTTTTTTACATAATTTTTTGCCGTATAATCCTTTGCATCACTATCAGTTGGCTCCCCTCCTAATGTAATCGTAAAGGTACATCCTCCTAATGGCTGATAAATCGTTTCTGTTGTATTATCTGGATAATCCTCATCCGCTGTATCTAATAATGGCTCTTCTGACTGTTTTTTTACTACCACCTGAACTGTTAATTCATCATTAACATAATCATACTTTGGAGTCTCTGTTGGTTCTTCTACTAGAGAAATAAATCTCTGATATGCTGGATTTTTCTTAGAAGTATAGACATAACATTTTAAATTTGAAACATCTAAGGCTTCAAATTCACTAACAATCTTTGAAGCTTCTGACTTCGTTCCAAATCCACCATTTACATAAGCTTGACCTGCTGCACTTCTTGCTAAGCTTACTTGTTTTTCTTCACTGTATTTCCATTTATAACCTGTTGCTAATCCCCAAACATAACCCTGGGCAATTGCTAAATTAGCCTTTGAATATTTATGCTCTAAATAATAGTAAAGTGCTCTTTTATAATAATCTAAATTCTCTCTCTTAAATATGGCACGTCTATATGTCGTATCACCATTTCTTTCATTGACCCCTGGGTCAATACACAAGGTTCGAATTGTCTGATTCGTTGTTGCATTGGTCAGACTTAGTTTATAAACATTATCATTTTTACCTGCATATCGTTTAATTGCCGGCATCGCTGCATGAAAGGCTACACTACTTCGCAATGTTCCAATTGGAACATCAATGGCATCGGCATCATCTGCTAAATCAAAAACTGCAATATTCCTTGACGCATTTAATTGTCTAATACTCCAATTTCCTTGTTCGCAAAGTTTTTCATCCATATAATCAGAAAAACTCATTCCTTCTTCTTTTAGCTCTAACAAATCTTCCTTTGTCAGTCCCGCTAATAAAGTTCCTTCAAAAAATTTTTCTAAATCTACATCTAGACTTGGGTCTTCTAACATCTGTAGAACCTGTGAAACACTTTCCCCAAGATAAACCTTACCGATTTGGCTCTCAAGGTCATCCCCTCGAAGTCCCTCATACATTCCTGCATCTTGCATCTGCTCTTTCCAAGTAAATTCCACTTGACTATCTTCCTTCGGTGCTGCCCATACAATGGGAACATTGCCTAAAAGAATGCAGATTGCAAGCATTAAAGATATTAGTCGCTTTAATTGTTTCAATTTGCTCACTCCTTTTCTCCTATTTTTTTAATCTAACTATAATATAAATCAATTTGCGTATTTTGTCAATAGACTAATAGTCTAAACTTATTTTTTATTAAAAAAGAGAACTTTCGTTCTCTTTTTCCAATCTACATGCAGCTTCTAGCAATTTCAATTGCCTCATCAATGGCCTTATTTTTCATCTCTCCACTCTGAATAAACGTAAAACTAAAATATTCAAAATATTTTACAAATGCATCAATAATTTGACGACTTGAAATCTTTAATTGTCTAATGTTTTCTTTTGGCATTTGCTTTGTCGGACAAATAATCACTCGGTCGTTTTTACTAACCGTTAACGTCACCGTCTCAAGATTGAATATATTCCCATCGATACAAAACTGATTTTTATCTTCTCTTAGTCTCTCTAACAATATCATTCGATCTTCTGGTGAAAATGCCCCTAATGCATTGGGATCGCACTCTCTAATCCATCCATCTTTAGCAAATTCTAATAGTCCTTTCTTAGAAAACATCATAATGATATTATCAGAACTTCTTAAATCGTTTAAATACTGCGTTGCTAATGGTATATATTTTTTATAATCTCCCTTTAAATATTTTCCAATTTCCTCTCCCGTTAAATACCTCATAAAACATGGATGATAAAATAAAAAATATTGAAAATTTTCTATTTTAAAATCCCTATAAATAGTTTCTAATCCAACTTGTGTTGTCATAAAAGGAATTAATTCTTTTTCACAAATATCATTAAAGTGAGTCTTAAATTCCTCTACTGCATCCTTTTGTGTAATTTCTAAAATCTTTTCATAATCCTTAGAAATCAATAACAAACGCTTATCCGTAACAATCTGGTAAGGATATAAAGAGATAAAATCTGGCTCTTTACAATTTCTATAATAAGATTTATATTCTAAATTTTTTACCTGATGTAGGTAAAACAAAATTTCTTGTAAAATCTCTAAATTATCTTTTAATACATCCTCATCATTTAAGTCAACACAAAATGCATGTTTAAAATAAATCTTTCTATCATGGATATTCAAAATAGTCGATTTGATTTCTGGATAAAGTGCACAATCAAATGGAAGTGCTGCATAAATATGCGAACCTTCTTCTTGTAAATCCTCTTCTAATAAATGCTTTATTTTTACTTCTAATTCCTTTACATTTTTTAATTTCAATGGCTCTTCAAATGTATTTAATGATTTAATACATTGTTCTACATGTTGAAATTTTTCATACTGTTCAATTCCTATTTGCTCTACTTTCCATGCTTGTTTTAGCTTTTGACGTTCAACCTCTTCTAGCTTTAATCCTGTAATTATCTGATGCAATTTCTCATAGGTCAATCCTCTTTTGCCTAATCTTATCTTCGAAAAATGCGAACGTTCAATCTGACATAAATTAGCCAACTCTTCTAAATTTAACGATTTTCTAACGTTACAAATTTCTTCTAGCACTTTTCCAACTAATACTCCCATTACTTCCCCTTATCGTTATGTTTTTCATACTTCCTATGTTATTGTATACAAACTTAATTTTCATGTCAATATTAATTACTTTACTTTTTTTGCGAAATATATTATACTATGTTTTAAGTCGATTTGTTTTTCCGAAAACTGGAGGAAAAACTGATGAAAAAATTTATATTATTTATTTGCGTCCTTTTATTGATTCCTTTTTACTCAAAAGCTGCTGTTAATCCTACTGTTAAATTATCCCCTACTTCTATCACAGTAGAAAGTGGCGAAATCGTCCTTTTAAAGGCTAAGACAAATACCAATTTAAAATGCCTTTGGAGCTCAAGTAATACCAAAATTGCTACAGTTAATAACCAAGGCTGTGTCACAACAAAGAAGCCTGGTAGGGTTAAGATTACTGCACGAGTTGGAAGGAGTACTGCATTTTGTTATATCACCGTAGTAAAGCCAAGTATACAACTAAATCGCTCTGAACTCGTTTTAAAAAAGGGGCAAAGTTTTACATTGAAAGCAACTAGTACATTAAAATGCAAGTCAAAAATTGTATTTTCAGCAACAAGTAGTAAGGTGGTGACTGTAGATAGTCGAACTGGAAAAGTTCGTGCAGTAGGAAAAGGAACGGGATATGTCTATGCCTTTCATAATGGACATAAGGCAAGATGTAGAGTTGTTGTTAGATAGAAAAAAAGGGAGTGCACACACTCCCTAATATCTTATTATTTACTAGCTTTTGTTGTTGCAGCTGCTGAAGAAGACTCTGTTTCCTTTGTCTCTTCTACTGTTGCATTTTTAACAAGTAAATCCATTACTTTGTCTTTTTTATAATAACCTTCTAAATCTTCATCTGAATAGTTCTTTTTAATATTTTCTACCGTTGTGTTATTGTTCGTACAATAATCATTTAACCATTTATCAAATCCATCTTTATCAGCAGTGATATTCTCAGCTTTTTCAATTAACTGGAATGCTAACTCTTCGGTAGCCATCGTTTTAATATTAGAATCTAAAGCCTTTAAGAAGGATTCTTCGGTATAGCCTAATTTATCAAGATATTCTTTGTAAGTAAGACCATACATAGAAGCGATTTGAGTATAATAATTTACAGCTGTTGTTTGACAATAAGTTAATAAAGACTTCGGATAATCTTTTACTTTACAAACCTTAATCATTGCATCGGTAACTGCACTCTGGAAATTAGAATCATATAAGTTATCACGAATACTCTTTTCATATTCTTTGATCGTTTTATAATCGGTATTTGCAGCTACAAATTTATCCGTATATTCAGGAACAACGCTTTCTTTAATACTATTAATTTTAACGGTAAAGGTTGCATCCTTACCAGCATAATCAGGATTATTTTGATAAGGGTCTGGGAAGGTAACATTTACTTCTACGGTTTCACCAGTTTTTTTACCAATTAATTGGTCTTCAAAATCATCAATGAAGCTACCAGAACCAATTACTAAATCGCTACCTGTAGCAGAACCGCCATCGAATTCTTTGCCATTCATTTTGCCAGTGTAATCGATATTTACCGTATCTCCTTTTTTAACTGCACGGTCCTTTATTTCTTTTGTTGTTGTCTTACTATTAATTAAAGAGTTTACTTGTGACTGCACATCACTGTCTTTTACCTCTACATCAGACTTAGAAACTTTTAATTTCTTATAGCCAGAAATACTTGCATAATCAGAAGCATTAAATTCTCCCATTGTTGCTTTTTTAGTTTCAGATTGTGATGAAGCTTCTGTTGTTGCTTGGGTAGTAGATTTAGAAGCTTCGTTGTTGCTACTACATCCTGTAACTGCTAGAGCTAAACAACTAGCAAGTAAAATTGCTTTTATATTTTTTCGCATATTGACCTCCAAATATTTTTTTTACACATGGCATATATTTTATCAAATTATAAGGTAAGATACAAGGAATTTTACAAATTTTTCATATCTTTTTTTGGAAGACTGTAGTAAAATAAAAAACAGTTTTATACAGAAAGGACTTTTTAAAAATGAAAAACCAAAAATTTTCGTTATTAAAATTAATAATTAATCTATTCATTCCATTAGGAGCATTTTATTGCTTAGAAAATTATACGCATGAAATTTATAAGACAGCTCCATTATCTCAACTAATTAATTATTTGATATTTTTATTTGCTGGCATTTTTTTAACCGCCTTATTTGGAAATACGATGGTCGCTGGTATTATTTTATGTTTACTTACACTAAGTATCGGAATTGCAAATTATTTTGTTATGGCATTTCGTGGAAATCCAATTTTACCTTGGGATTTAAAATCCATTCATACAGCCTTAAGTGTAGCCGACAATTATACCTTTTCAATTGATGATCGATTTGTCATTTCAACAGTAGGTATTATTTTTTTTATTTTATTCTCGCTTTTATGCAAGACAAAATATTCTAATTTGAAAAAACGATTCAGTATAGTGGCACTTTCTTTTATTGCTCTTTTAGGAATGAAGACTGCACTTTGTACCGAAGCGATTACAGACAAGGTTTTAACAACAACTTATTTATTCACCCAGTGGGCCTCTTATCGTGACAATGGTTTTGTTGTAAGCTTTTTAGAAAATACAAAGTATTTAGATATTGATGCACCAAAAGGATATGATAGTAAAAAATTAGAAGAAGCAATGAAAGCGTACTCTACAAATGATGATACTTCTTCTAATAAAAGCCCCAATGTTATTGTCATTATGAATGAATCCTTTTCTGATTTATCCGTCCTACATGAATTTAAAACCTCTACAGATTATATGCCCTACATACATTCACTTCAAAAATCTGATCATGCAGTAACTGGAAATTTATATGTTTCAGTCTGTGGTGGTAATACTGCTAGTACTGAATTTGAATTTTTAACTGGAGATACGATGGCGTTTTTACCATCAGGAAGTGTAGCTTATCAACAATATATTTCTAATTCCTTGCCAACTTGGGTTTCTTCGTTGGCGAAAAAAGGCTATCAAACCGTTGCCATGCACCCTTATGGAGCATCGGGATGGAATCGCGATAAAGTTTATCCTTATTTAGGATTTGATGAAACCTATTTTAAAGAAGAATTTATTGGCTCTAAAATTTTAAGAAAATACGTTAGCGATGAAAGCTTATATGATAAAATTATTGATGTATTTGATAAAAAAGATGACAATCCACTGTTTACCTTTGCAGTAACCATGCAAAATCATGGAGGATATTCACAGCTTTACGATAATTTCCCAATTACGGTATCCTTAACCGATATAAAAAATCGTCCAGCGACAGAAAATTATCTTTCTTTGGTAAAAGAATCCGACCGTGCTTTTGAAGAACTTACAAATTATTTCAAGAATGTCGATGAAGATACGATTATTGTGATGTTTGGCGACCATCAGCCTAACGATTATGTAAGCACTTGTATTGCCGACCTTACAGGAGTCCCTGCAGAACAAAGAAGCTTACAAGAACAACAAAATCGTTATCTTGTGCCTTTTGTAATTTGGGCTAATTATGACATGGAAGCGAAACATGATATCACTACCAGCGTAAATTATTTAAATATTTTAGTATCTAAAATGGCAGGTATTCCATTAACGAAATATCAGACCTATTTAGATTCATTACAAAAAGAATTACCTGTCATTACTGCTAATATGTGTATTGATTCAAAGGGAAATTATACTGGAATTCAAGATATAAATAAATACTCTAAACAATTACAACGATATAAAGAATTACAATATATGCATCTATTTGATGATAAAAATCGAGTAAATTCTATTTTTGAATAAAAAAATAGGGAGTGCGTGCACTCCCTATTTCTTATTTCTTATATTGTTGAATTGCTTCATTTAATGAAAGCATTCTCTGGTCTAATTTGTCAATGATATGAGCACATTCTTTTAATTCTTCATATATATACTCGGGTGCATTTCCTTCAAATTTATAATAAATTTTATGTTCCAAGCTGGCCCAAAAGTCCATTGCAATGGTTCGAATCTGCACTTCTACTTTTGTGTGTGCAGGACCATCTGATAAATAAATTGGAATGGAAACAACCATATGAAAACTCTTATAGCCGTTTTCCTTTGGGTTTTTGATATAATCTTTAACTTGCAAAACAGCTACATCATCTTGACGAGCAATCATACCTGCAATACGATAAATATCAGAAGTAAAAGAGCAAATAATTCTGATTCCCGCAATATCACTCAGATATTGGCTCATATTCTCAATTGTTGGCTCATACCCCAAACGTTTCAGCTTACGAACGATGCTCTCTGGCGTCTTAATACGCTTTTTAACATGTTCTATTGGATTATAATTGTGTACATGGACAAATTCATCATTTAAAATTTCAATCTTTGTACTAATTTCCTTAAGTGCAGACTCATATAAAAGCTGCATGGTTTTCCACTGATCGGTTTGAGAATCATTCCCTGATATATTAAATTCTTTCATTCGATTCCTTTATAAATTAGAATTTTAGGCCTTTTAATAAATCTCCTAAACTAGTAGAAGCCTGACCTTTTTCTTTTGCAAAATGGCTGATTTCTTCTTTAGAAGCTTCATTGCTAGGAGCAGCCTCTTCTTCTTCCATTAAAGCTTTCATGCTTAAGCTGATTTTGTGCTTATCATTGCCGATTACTTTAACTTTTACGCTATCTCCAACCGAAACAACATCTTCTGGAGATTTTACACGACGTGTACTCATCTGAGAGATATGAACTAAGCCACTTACACCTTCGCTTAAAGTAACGAATACGCCATATTTCTGGATAGATTCTACAGTTCCTTCTAATTCAGCACCAACTTCGATTGCATCAATCTTAGCCATACGGTTCTGTTTTGCTTTTGCATTTGCAACTCTCTTACCAGAAAGAATTAAACGTTTTTCTTCTGGTTTTGCTTCGATAATCATTACATCTACCATCTTGCCTAACCAAGAATCTAAATCTTCAACATAATCTGTTGATAACTGAGATGCTGGAATAAAACCACGTACACCATCTAAGTAAGCTACAACACCACTCTTTACGATGCCTGCAACTTCAACAGTAATTACGGTATGGTCTTTCATCTTCTGTGCAAAACCTTCCCATACTGGGTCTTTATCTAACTGGTCTGCATAATCATCCATTGTTTCTACAACTTCTTCGGTTACTTCTTTCATATTATCTTCACTCATGGCTTGCCTCCTTGTGATTTCCAAAAATTCATATATGCATATCCTATTTATTATATACTAGATACACCTAATTGTCAATTTTTTGTTCTGCCTTATAGCGTTCTAACAAATTTTGAATACGGTCTACTGGATTTAATAAATGAGAAATACTTACATCATGGTTTAATGCATCGATTAACAATGCTAAATATTTACCCATCTCTACGCTTGTATAATAAGAACGTTCTAATAGTTCCGGTCTTTGATAGATTAGATTTGTGGTTAAAACTCTATCAATTACTCCTTCATCATAGTATTTGTCAAATTCTGCTAATCCATTCGTAAATAATCCAAATGTCGCACAAACAAATACCTTACGTGCTTTACGTCTTTTAAGTTCTTTTGCAACTTCTAACATACTCTCTCCAGAAGAAATCATATCATCAATAATCAGAACATCCTTTCCTTCTACTGAGTCGCCTAAAAATTCATGTGCTACAATTGGATTTCTTCCATTTACCACACGAGTATAATCTCTTCTCTTATAGAACATACCAACATCAAGGCCTAGCATATTCGCATAGTAAACAGCACGGCCCATAGCACCTTCATCTGGACTAATCATCATCATATGGTCTTTATCAATTGTTAACTCCTTTTCTACACTAAGCAAAGCCTTAATAAATTGATAAGTTGGCTGAACAGATTCAAATCCACTAAGTGGAATTGCATTCTGGATTCTAGGGTCATGTGCATCAAATGTAAAGATATTATCCACACCCATTGCCACTAATTCTTGTAATGCCAACGCACAGTCCATGGATTCTCGTCCTGTTCTACGATGTTGACGGCTCTCATATAAGAATGGCATAATGACATTAATTCTTCTTGCCTTACCACCAACAGCTGCAATTACTCTTTTTAGATTTGAGAAATGGTCATCTGGAGACATATGGTTTACTTGTCCACACATGGAATAAGTTACGCTATAATTGCATACATCCACCATGATAAATACATCGTCTCCTCGAACAGATTGATTTAATACAGCTTTTGCTTCACCACTACCAAAACGATTACATTGTGCCTCGATTAAATAAGAATCTCTTAAATAACCTTCAAATGCCATACTGTCATCTTCAAATGGACTGTTTTGTCTACGTTCTTCTCTCCACTGAATGAGATACTTGTCTACTTTGTCCATTAAATTTTGACATCCTTCTACTGGGATAATTCCAAGTCTACCTACTGGTATGGTATCATAATTTTTATCACGCATTTTGTTTTCCATGATACTTCCTTTCTTTCTCTAATCCTCTTGGCCTTTTTTTATCATTTTTTGAATTCGTATATCTGCACCGTAAAGTTCATAAATTTTAAAACTACTAAGCAGTCGTGAGGTAACTCTTTCTGTATACAAATCTCTCAATGTATTAATTGATAAATTTGTAGAAATTACCATCGCCTTTTTACGAATTATTCTCTCATTAATACAATAAAACAGACGAGAAACGGTAAAGCTATTACTTAATTCTGTTCCTAAATCGTCTACAATCAATAAATCACAGTCTAATAAATACTGCGTATCCATTGAATTGTTATCTTCAAACGTTTGCTTTGATAAAATCTCAAAAAATTCAGTTGCTGATAAATAAATGACAGAATAACAAGCATCCATCAATTCCCTAGCAATACAATGGGTTAAAAATGTCTTTCCTGTACCGGCAGGTCCAGTAAATAAAATATTTTGCGGTTCTTTGTCAAAATTAGCGGTCATTTCAAGACAACTTTTTGAGATTTTTTTCATGTTTTCTAGTGGACTAATTCTACCATTTTCAACTTTATCATCATACCAAACAAAAGAGAACGTGTCAAAGTTTTCTTTTTGTAAAACTTCCTTTAAATTGGATTGTGTATATAAAAGTTCAATTACTTTGCGTTTAAAGCAACTACACTTTTCATTATTCACATATCCAGTATCCTTACAAATTGGACAACGATATTGCATCTTCATATAATCTTTCGAATAACCATATCTTTGTAAAAGCATGTCTTTTTCTACTTTTAGGTTATTCGCATTTTCTTCTAAATCAGCAATATCTTCTTGTAATAAAAGCCTTCTTGCCTTATTTGCATAAAAAGAAGCTTCTTCTTTCTCGATTTCACGAATCCTTGGTATCTTTTGGTAGATTTCCTTCATACGTGCTTCTTGTTCTCTTCGATTCTTTAGTTGCTGTCTATTATAATCTCTAATGATTTCCTCATATTGAGTGTTCATTAAGGGCATCTAATCTCTCCTTTTGACTTTTTGACTCTGGTTATTAGAAGTAGCTATTATTTAACTTCTTAAGGATTGCATCATAATCCGTGTCTCTTTGCTCAAAATTATGGAAACGAGTTTGTGATACTTTAGGAGATTTCGGCTTTTCTTCGATTTGCTCACTTTTTACCTTTGCCTGTTTCTTCTCCTTTGCTTCTTCTAATGCCTTTTTTCTCTCCTCATCTAATCTGGCAACATCAGCGAGGGTTTGTACATTTTTTGCCTTCCATTCAAGCAAAATTCTATCTGTATATTCAAAACTTGGCTTATGAATCGTCATCATTGTACGGTCACAAGCTTCCACTATTAATTCCTGTGAAAACTGATATTCCTCGTACCAACGATCAATAATCTTTTGTTCTGTTGGTGCAGGTATTCGCCCCTGCAATCCATAAGCCTTCATTACGGCATAAGTGTCTTTCTTTACAACTCCAACAAAATTTTTTGCTTCTTCAACCGTTTTAATATTTCTTTTATACCAATCAATTGCAACACTTTCAATGTATCGAATACTTTTATGCCCTGTCTGTGCACTGTATTCAACTACATATTCTAACAGTGATATACTAATTCCAAATTTATCATGCAAATTAAAAATTTTCTCACAATCCGATGGATTAATCGTAGTTCCAAGATAAGTTTGAATAACAGCCATTAATTGGCTAAAGTCTTCTTCTTTTGGTAAAGATTCATCAAAAATTTCTGTTTGAACTGGCTCTATGAAGTTTGTAGCAATCTGTTTTGGACTTTCTTTTGTAATAATCGGTAACGGATTTGATAAATCCATTACTACAATGTCACTAAGCTCTCCATTTTCATAAGTAAGCCCTAAAAGTCCTTGATTTTTCCAATAATTCAGTGCACGAAGAATATCACTTTCGGTACACTCTAATGCATCAGCAAAGCTAGAAATTGAAATACATCCTACTTTAGAGACTCCCTTTAATAAAAGTAAATACACTTTTACAAACTCACCACTTGCCTGTGGCATATATTGCTCAATAAAAACATCGGGAACCATGGTATATTTAAAATTATTTTCTCTATGAATTCCTATATTCTTCATTTTGTCCCCTCAAATAAAAAATACTTAAAGTCCTAATAAAGATTCTCCAACTTTTACGATATCGCCAGCTCCCATTGTGATAAGTAAATCTCCTTCTACACAATTTTCAAGTAAGAAGTTTTCAATCTCATCAAAGCTATCAAAGGTATGAACATTTGTACCAAGCTTTTCAATTCTTACCGCTACATCCTTTGAACTAATTCCAAGGGTATCCGTTTCTCTTGCTGCATAAATTGGTGCTAATACCACTTCATCTGCCATAGAAAGTGCCTTGGCAAAATCATCTAATAATGCCTTTGTTCTTGTATAGGTATGAGGCTGGAATACACACCATACTTTATTGTGCTTACATGCCATAGCAGCCGAAAGAGTCGCTTCAATTTCCTGTGGGTGATGAGCGTAATCATCAATGATTGTAATACCCTTTAAGGTACCTTTTTTCTCAAATCTTCTATGTGTTCCAACAAATGCTTCTAATCCTTCTTTTACCGCTTCAATAGAAAGACCTTTTTCTAAGCAAACAGCACTGGCTGCTAGCGCATTTAATAAATTGTGTTTACCTGGTACCTTTAATTCAATTGCAATCTCACCATTTTTAGGTGTGCAAAGGGTAAAATGAGCACAAGCAAGTGCATCATATGTAACATCCTTTGCATGATAATCACACCCTTCTCCAAAAGTTACAATATGAGACTCAAGTCCCTTTGTAATTTCTTCTAAACGGTCAATTCCACCATTAATGACTAAAGTATCCTTTTGTGATAATTTCTCCATAAATAAACGGAAGGAATGTCTAATATCTTCTAAGTCCTTAAAGAAATCTAAATGGTCTGCTTCAATATTTAATACAGCCTCTACAGTAGGATAGAAAGATAAGAAACTATTGGTATATTCACAAGCTTCGGTAATAAAGGTTCCATTGTTTCCTAAATGGAAGTTTCCACCAATACAATCAAGCATACCACCTACAGAAATGGTAGGGTTTTCCTTTGCTGCTAAATAAATTTGTGTAACCATAGAGGTTGTCGTAGTCTTACCATGAGTACCTGAAATTGCAATGGAATTATCATAGTTTTGCATAATTTCACCAAGAAGCTGTGCTCTAGTTAATGCTGGAATATCTAATTCACGTACCTTTGCAAGTTAGGGATGGTCTTCATGAATTGCTGCGGTATAAACGACTAAATCAATCTCTTCTTTTTTAATATTAGATGCTACTTGGGAGTAATAAATTTTAGCACCTTGATTTTTTAACTTCTCTGTTAATTCGCTTTTTTGTCTGTCAGAACCTGCTACATGAAATCCTCTATCTAAAAGAATTTCTGCAAGCCCACTCATACTAATTCCGCCAATTCCAATAAAATATACACTACATGGTTTTATAAAATTAATCTGATACATTCTCAATATGCCTCCTTAAATAATCTACAATTTCTCCTGCTGTTTTTCCTGTTTCATCTATTGTAATATCTGCATATTGCTCAAACAATATACTTCTTTCTCGATACATATCATACATCGTATTTCCATTTCTTAAAATAACACCACGATCAACTAAATCGCCAACCCTCTGTTTCAACGTATCATAGGAAATTTTTAAATAAATAATCTTTCCTGTTTCTTTAAAATGCTTCATTGCATTCTCGCAATAAATTACACTTCCACCAGGAGCAATTACTGCATGGTCTGCATTTACACTTGCATTCACACGGTCTTCTACTTTTAAAAATCCTTCTGTTCCAACCTCCGCAATAATTTCCTTTAGAAGCTTACCTTCTTCTTCCTGAATGACAAGGTCTGTATCGATGAAACGATAGCCTAATCTCTTCGCTAATAACACACCTACGGTACTCTTACCAGCAGACGGCATTCCAATTAAAATAATATTATCCATTTTACTCATTTTCTCCCTAGCTAAAATAACCTACCAGAATTATAACACATTCTGATAGGTTTTTATCAATTATTTTTCAGTTGATGCTTCTGTAGTAGCTTCTTCTGTTTCTAAAATACCTGCATAATCAGCAATTACCTTGCTATCACTTGAATAATCAGGTTGTGAAGCTTTGTAAGATTTATATTGATTGTAACCAGTATAACCAATACCAGCTCCAACTCCGCCAACAATTAAAATCGCTACGACAAATAGACCAATTTTAGTCCACATTTTCTTTTTCTTCTCTTTTTTGAGATTTTCTCTACGATTCGCTTTTTCTTGTTTATATTTATCTACTTTTTGCTGACTCATAGGCCCCTCCATTTTGTTATTTTTCGATACTACGAATTGCTTCGTTGCAAAGCAACTTCCGCAATTCTACAAACATTCGAAATCCGCTGATTTACTATGTAAATCGCTACTTTCTCATGTTTGACGGGACCCAAGCTAGAAAATCTCATCGTGCAAGCACGAGCAGATTTTTAGCTTTCTCCCCTTGTATCGTTTTATTATAATCTTTTACTTATAAAGTTTCAAGATGAATGTGGAATAAATAAAAAAAATATTTTTTTACTTGACATTTCTATTTCTCTGTACTATAATAGCAAAGTCGTTAGAGATATGCAGTTGTGGCGGAATTGGCATACGCGCTAGACTAAGGATCTAGTGAGCATAGCGCTCGTACGGGTTCAAGTCCCGTCAACTGCACTCCTTGGCAGGGGCCTATATAAAATTATATAGCCATAGGCAGCTGTGGCGGAATTGGCAGACGTGCATGATTCAGGTTCATGTGTCCATTACGGACTTGCGGGTTCAAGTCCCGCCAGCTGCATGAGTGAAAGAAGTAGATGTGAATACTTCTTATTTTTTTACCTAAAAAAGAGAATGGAAATCATGGTTTCCATTCTCTTTTTTCTTATTTCTTCGCTGCTTTAATTTCTAACCATAGATTATTAAATAATGCATCTCCATCTTTTCCTAAACTATGAAATACTTCACAATTTTTTAATACATCTTCTCCTGGGAATAATGCAACATTTGTCTTTAACTCTTCATCCATCTGCTCTTGTGCTCCTGTATTTGGAGTTGCATAAGTAATGTATTCAAAGTTTTTATAAGCAATGTCTGGTCGATTTAAGAAATCAAGCCAAGCCTCTGCATTCTCTTTATTCTTCGCATTCTTTGGAATAACCCAAGAATCAATGAAATAATTTGTTCCTTCCTTTGGAATTACATATTCTAGGTCTTCATTTGCCTCCTGCATTGCAAGTACTTCTCCTGAGTAAGCCATTGCAATTGCAGCACTTCCTGAAATCATCGTATCTTTAATCTGGTCCATTACATAGCTTTGAACAAGAGGTTTTTGTTCAATTAATTTTTGCTTTGCAGCTTCTAATTCTTTTTTATCTGTAGTATTAATGCTATTTCCATTTAATCGAAGTGGTGCAACAAATAAATCTCGCACACTGTTGTACATTAAGACTTCTCCTGAATATTTTTTATCCCATAAAATATTCCAGCTATCTACCTTATCCTTTACCATTGTCTTATTATAGACAATTCCAAGGGTTCCATAGGTATAAGGCACGGAATATTTGTTTTCAGGGTCAAATGCCTTTGAGCCTTCTAAGATGGTCTTATCGACATATTTCATATTTGGAATCTTATCAAAATCAATTTCTGCTAATAAATCATTTGCAATCATTTTCTCAATGATGTAATCAGAAGGACACACTGCATCATAAGCTACACCGCCAGTTTCAATGATTGGATACATCTCTTCATTGGTCTCAAATGTATCGTATACAACCTTAATACCGGTCTCCTTTTCAAACATCTGAATGACTTCTTCGTCAATGTACTCTCCCCAGTTATAAACCTTTACTTCTCCATTTTCTCCTGCTTTAGCCCCAGATGAACCACTTCCACAACCACTTAGTAAGGTAGTTGCTAACATCACTGCTGCTAAAGAACATACAATTTGTTTTTTCATTAATTCTTCTTCTCCTTTTTTGGTTTATTCATAATTAATAGTAAAATAAGCACGGCTACAAACATAATCGTTGATAATGCATATAGGCTTGGCTTAATTCCTTTTCGTACTTCACTATAGACTAATGTAGAAATTGTATTAATTCCTGCTCCTTTTGTAAAATGTGTGATAATAAAATCATCGAGTGACATGGTAAATGCAAGTAAAAATCCGGATAAAATACCTGGTAAAATATCAGGAAATACTACTTTAAAAAATGCATAAATTGGTGAAGCTCCTAAGTCTAGGGCAGCTTCATAAGTTGTAATTTCCGTCTGCTTTAGTTTAGGCATTACACTTAAAATAACATACGGAATATTAAAGGTAATATGTGCAATAATAACGGTTTGTATGCTTAAGCTTATGCCAAATGCTAAAAAGCAAAGCATTAATGAAATACCAGTTACAATATCTGCGTTTAATAATGGAATATTGGTTATTCCCATAATTACAGTTTTCGATGTTGCCTTCATCTGATTAATTCCAATACAGGCAAGTGTACCAATAATCGTTGCTACACCTGCTGAAATAAATGCAATGATTAATGTATTTTGTAATGCAGACATAATTAAATCACTGCTAAACATCTGCTCATACCATTTTAAACTAAATCCACCCCATTTTGACATATACTTTGATTCATTAAAAGATAAAACGGTAAGTGCCAAAATTGGAGCATATAAAAAAATAAAAATACATGCCAAATAAATATATTCAAAAGATTTCTTAATCAAAATGTAGTGCCTGACCCTTCTTTATCATATTTCGCTATAAGCGCCATACTAATTAAAATAAATACCATTAAAACGAGTGAAAGACCTGAACCTAAGTTCCAGTCTGCTGTATAGGTAAACTCCTGTTCAATTACGTTACCAATTAATAAAATCATACCACCACCTAAAAGATTGGATAAAACGAAAGTCGTAAGTGATGGAACAAAAACCATTGTAATTCCACTAATAATGCCTGGAAGGCTTAGTGGTAAGATTACTTTTTGAAAGGTCTGTAATTGATTTGCTCCTAAATCATACGCAGCCTCTAATACATCATCATTAATTTTAATTAACGTATTGTATAAAGGAAGTACCATAAATGGTAAGAAGTTATAAACCATACCAAAAATGATGGCTCCTGGTGTATTGATTAAATTTAAGGATGGAAGTCCTAACATCCCAAGTGCTTGATTAATTAAACCATTTCTATTTAACAGTACCTGCCATGCCATTGTACGAAGTAAAAAGTTCATCCACATTGGCAAGATAAAAATAAATACCATTAACCCTTTTCCATGATTCTTACTAATTCTTTTTAAAATCAAGGCCAATGGATAGGCTAAAATCAAACAAATGATGGTACTAAGAGCAGAAAGCCACAATGACTCAATCAATGCTCCAAATCGCTCTGGGTCCATAATTGAAAGTACATTGCTAATCGTAAATGCTCCCGATGCATCTGTCAGTCCATAATATACAATTAAAATAAGTGGAATGATAATAAATCCTGCCATCCAAATTAGATAAGGTCCTGCTAGTAATTTCTTACTCATCTTGAACCACCGCCTTTTCATCATCAAATTCTGGCTTGTTCATCACTTGGATATTAAATGGATCTACGCTAATTCCTACCCTCATACCAACAGGGAAACAAGAAGTGGAATGAACTAATAACTCATATCCATTCGCCATAACTTCCATCTCATAGTGAACACCTTTAAATATCAAATGTGTTACGACTCCTTCTAACTGTCCTTTTGATACATCGTCTGTTAGCTCTACATCCTCTGGACGAATTACAACATCGACCGGTTTATTCTCTCCAAATCCAGTATCTACACAAGGCATCCTAACGCCTAAAACTTTAACTAATTTATCATGAACCATTGTTGCATCAATGATATTACTATCACCAATAAAGTCTGCTACAAAAGCATTCTCTGGTTCATTATAAATATTTTCAGGTGTACCCATCTGTTGAATATATCCTTGATTCATAACAACGATTCTATCTGACATCGTAAGTGCTTCTTCTTGGTCATGTGTTACATATAAGAATGTAATTCCTAATTCATTTTTTAGACGAATCAATTCATATTGCATATCTTGACGTAACTTTAAATCCAATGCACCTAATGGTTCATCTAATAACAATACTCGTGGTTCATTTACAATCGCTCTTGCAATTGCAATTCGCTGCTGTTGACCACCACTTAAAGAAGTAATGCTTCGATTTTCATATCCATCTAAATTTACTAATTTTAACGCATAACTAATTTTATCCTTGATATACTGCTTCGATTTTCCCTTAATTTTTAATCCAAATGCAATATTTTCTGAGATATTCATATGCGGAAATAATGCATACTTTTGAAATACGGTATTTAACTGTCGTTTATTAGGTGGCAAATTCGTAATATCTTTCCCTTCAAACAACACCCTACCTTTATCTGGCTTTTCAAAACCACCTAAAATTCGAAGTGTCGTAGTCTTTCCACATCCACTAGGACCTAAAAGAGTTACAAATTCATTCTCTTTAATATCCAATTCTAATTCATCTAAAACAAGTGTGTTGTCAAAAGTTTTAGAAATGTGGTCCAAATAAATAAATGATTCACTCATTTGATGTATCCCCCTCTATTGTATAAAAGTATATATTTAAGCGGTTAGAAGCTTGGTGGTGAACTTACCCACAAAATGGTTGCTCCGCTTTTACTTGTAATATAATGCTTTTTATACGGCGTAAAATAAAAAGACTCTCCTTTTTTTGCTTTATATAAATGATTTCCAATATGAATTACAATACTTCCTTGTAAAACATAGCCAAATTCTTCCCCCTCATGTGGGTTATCTGGATATGTAGAACCCCCTGCTTTTAATGTAAGACGTATTGGTTCCATAATATTTTTTTGTGCATTGGGGATAATCCATTCAATCAAACTACCTAATTGCGTATCTTCTTTTTCAAAATAGTCATCCTTTGAAAATACAATTTGCTCTTCTTTCTCATCATTAAAAAAATCTGAAATATTGGTTCCCAGACTTTGTAAAATATCCCCTAACGTAGCAATGGAAGGAGAAGTTAAATCTCTTTCTAATTGTGAAATAAAGCTTTTGGAAAGTTCTGTACGGCTTGCTAGTTCTTCTTGCGTAAGTCCCTTTAGGATTCGTAAATCTTTAATTTTGCTGCCGATTTCCATAAATAATCCCTTCTTTAAATAATAATAAAAGTTTAGTTTTACTGAACTTTAAGTTCAGATTAATTATACACAGTTGAAACAAGTTGTCAATAGTCTAGATAAAAAAAAGAGCATTTTACATGCTCTTTACTCGCTTTTTAGAATTTCTTCTAAATTAAATCTTGAAAGTTCTTCTTTTACAATTTTTTGAATGCGGTCAAGCTCTTTATATACCTTACATGCCTCGCCCGTACATTCTACATATTCACATTTATAGCCATTTGCTTGACATTTATTTAAAATTACTTCATCTTCAATTGATAGCATAACATCTAACAAAGTAATTTCACTCGGTTGTTTTGCTAATTTATAGCCACCTGTTGCACCTCGAAGTACACTAACTAATCCACTTTTATTTAATTTCTTTAAAATTTTATATGCAAAAGAAGCTGGTATTTTTTCTTTCTCGCAGATTTCATTAACTGTCATCTTATTTACATCTGCTAGACCTCTAATAATTCTTACACCATAATCAGTTTCTCTTGTAATTAGCATTTACTTTTCCTGCTTTCTATCAAAAAATTTCTGAAATCCAACCCAAAATACACCCATAAGAAGTACAAAAATCACCATATTAATTGCCTGCCCTAAAAAACCTTCTGGAAATGCAATCAAACGATTGACTACACCTAGAATAATTAATGATACTACAATTGCTACACAAGGTGCTCTAAAATCACCCTCTGAGGTATCCATATGATTTTCTGACATTTTACTCATCCTCCTTCTCAGTCTTTGGAAGAGACATCTTTATTTTCTCAATACGATTTTTATCTACCGAAACGACACTGAAGGTATATCCATTCTCTTCAATCGTCTCACCTTCTTCTGGCAAGCGGTCTAAGAGTCCAATTAAATAACCACCAAGACTATCATAATCTTCTGATTCAAATTCTGTACCTAATACATCATTTAAATCATCTAATTTAATTGAAGCTTCAATCATATATTCGCCATCTCCAATTTTTTTGATGGAATTTAATTCGTCCTCATCGTATTCATCTCGGATTTCTCCAACAATTTCTTCAATTAAATCTTCTAATGTTACTAAACCGGCAGTTGCTCCATATTCATCTAAAACAATTGCCATAGGAACTGAATTATTCTTCATCTCAATAAATAATTCCGATGTTTTCTTAAATTCATACGTATAATATGCTTCTCGCATAATATCTCGAATCGAAAAACTATCCTTTCGATTGTGTAAAATTAAATCTTTTACATTCATAATACCAATGACATTATCCGTTGTATCTTCATAAACCGGAAGTCTTGTAAACATATCTTTTTTAAAAGTCTCTATTAATTCTTCATAAGTTGCATTCACATCAATAAATGCCATATCAATTCGAGGAACCATAATATCCTTTGCACAAGATTCATCAAAATCAAATACATTGTTAATCATTTGATGTTCTTCGTTTTCAATAATTCCCTCTTCATGACTTGCATCCATAATTACACGAAGTTCACTTTCTGTATAAGCTTCATCTTTTTTCTTTGTATCAACTCTTAATAATTTCAAAAAGCCTGTAGTCAATAAATTTACAATAAAAACAACTGGCGTAAGTAATTTCATTAACCCATAAATAAGTGGTGCATAGGTAAGTGAAATACTCTCTGCATAAATTGTCGCCATTGTCTTTGGCGAAATCTCACCAAAAACTAAAATCAATAAGGTTAAAATACCAGTTGCGATTCCTGCACCAGCACTACCTAAAAGCTTCGTTGCAAGAATTGTTGCAAGAGAAGAAGCAGAAAGATTTACTACATTGTTACCAATTAAAATGACACTGAGCATCTTACCACTATCATCAATAATCTTCGTTAAGGTAATTGCTCTTTTATTACCTTCTTCTGCTAAAGTACGAATACGAATACGGTTTACTGTACTAAGCGCTGTCTCTGCGGATGAAAAGAATGCAGATGCAGCCAATAACAAGCACAAGATTAACAACTGTATCGAGTCACTTGTATCCAAAAAAAATCACTCCTTTAAAAATGTTAAAAAATGTAATATTTACATATTACAATAATGAGAATCAAAAGTCAATGTATAGATTTAAAATTACTAGGAATACTAATGAGTGTAACAAGTAAATACCTAATAAGGAGTATATCATGAATCAGAATAATCAGAATCAGAATCAAAAAAACAATAACAACCAGAACAATCAAAAAAACAATAATCAAAACAATCAAAAAAATAATAACCAGAACAACAATCAGAAAAATAAAGATTGTGGTTGCCATCGCAACTAGTAAAAACGAGGCTGTCAGTTTTGACAGCCTCGCAGTTTTAATAAGTACTTCTCGTTGTATAATTTACTTTACCACCCACACTACGTCTTAAGGTAAAGGTATTCCCACTTCTTGAAACGCTTAACGATACTTTTGGTGGTTTCTCACTTCCGTTTCCATATGCCATAAATTTTACACTAATTACACCATTTTTAGCAGAAGCTAAAATCTTGATATTCGTATTAGAGGTATTGGTAAATTTAAAGTCTTTGCTTCCCCAATAAATTGCGGCATCTCTACCAAGTGGTACATAAGCTACCCTCTTCGAATGTTGTGACCTTTGGTCAATTCTAAAGTTTGAAATCAAAGCTGCATTAAACATTGTAGAAGCAACCTGACAAATTCCACCACCAATTGCACTAACGGTAGAACCGCTAGCAAAAATATGTCCTGGCTTGTATCCTCTTGCTGCGGTACGTTCGCCTACTACTTGGTTAAAGGAAAATGTCTGACCTGGTTTTAATACAGTACCATTAATGGAGTTACAAGCAAGTCTTAAATTTACTTCTCTTGTTCTATCATAGGTTGTGCTTCTAGAATATCTAGTTGCATAGCTTGCATATACACTATTGTATCCAGATGGCTTTAATACCTTTGCTGTGCTATATTTACCATAAGTAGTATTGTCACCACTTGTTTTAACTGCACGAACTCTTACATAATAGGTTTTCGAAGCAGATACTTTCTTTAACACTTTAGAAGTTGTGTATTTTGATACTTTTACCGTTTTTGCATTTTTGAAATTACTCTGTGTTGCATAGTCAATTTCATAACCGGTTGCACCACTAACCTTTTTCCAAGTTATTGTAATTGAGCTACTGCTTGTACGTTCAAGGCTTTTTGCTACTACTGTACTTGGTAACTTTGATGCCTTTGCTCTATTACTATAAGAAGCAGAACGATAAACACCACCATAAGCCTTTACTGCATAGTAATAATCCTTAGATGCACTTAATTTTTTAATGGTAAGAGAGGTCTTAGAAGTTGAGGTATACTCTTTATATTTCTTTGTTGATGGATTGTATGTATATACGGTATATCCTTTTGCTCCTGTTACCTTACTCCATTTTAATACTGTACTAGTACTTGTACGAGTAACCTTTGCATTTTTTACGGTATTGGGAACAATTTTAAAGGTATTGGTTAATTTACCGGTATAATTTCCCTTACCTGTCACCGTTACCGTAGCTTTTCCGATTGCTTTGTTATTCTTATAAGTAACTTTGTAATCGGTGCCATTTTTAAGACCGGTAATCTTTACTGTTGGCTCTACTTTTTTGCCTTTATAGATTTGGTCTGCTATCTTGGTAATTTTTTTACCTTTTAAATTCTTTGCAGTAATCTTAAACGTAGTGGTTAATTTACCGGTATAGTTTCCTTTACCTGTTACGGTTACCGTTGCAGTACCTACATTTTTGTTATTTTTATAAGCAACAGTAAAATCTCTACCTTCTTTTAGTCCAGAAATCTTTACCTGTGGTTTGATTTCCTTACCTGTATAGGTTTGATTTGCTATCTTAGTAATTTTTTTGTCTTTAATCTGTAGCTTTTTTACTGTTGTTTCTTCTTCACTTGACTCTTCTTGTTTTGTTGTCTCTTCTGCACTTGATTCTTCTATCGATGCTGTTGACATCTCATTTGCATAAACAGAAACTTTTGCCATGCTAAAAATCAAGCTACTAAGTAACAAAAGCATCAAAAGTTTTGTTATTTTTGCTTTCATTTTATTCTCCCCTTCCTAAAGCAATTGCATCAGCTATAAAGCTGATGCAAAAATTTACTCTTTAAAAATTTTATAATTTTCTTAGACCAATGAACAGGTTCCATGTATAAAAATCCCATTTCTTTATATGGATATTTTTTATAATCGAGCCAAACATCTAATAAAATTTCACTAATTCGTCCATAGACTCTTGCCTGAAAAGCGTCATAATCAGAAATATCTACTCGACCTTCTAATTTCTCTAAGAACTCAAATAAGAATGAGCAATATTCCTCTACTTTATCAGCCTTCATAATGAACATATTAAACATGTGTGCACTTCTATGATTCATTACCTTATTCCAACTATCTAAATACTCTGGATAATCCGTTGCAATAAGTTTGCCTGCCTCTTCTAAAGGCTTTGCATGATGCGTGTGCACATAATGGCTATAAATCGTTTCAATTAGATAATATCGTTTCTTTGGAAGAATGATATCTGTACTCTTTAGAAACTTCGTAATCTCTTGTGTCGTTGCAATACTTGCAAACTTACCATATTTTCTTTTGTATAAATTCGATTTTACCGTAAAATGTCTACGATAATGCGTAAGTCCTAGATAATCATAATCTAAATTCTTCCATGCCCAATAAAGTGCTGTCAGTTCACAATAGTTTGGATTTTTATAAGCAATATTGGTACCAGTATTATCTCGTACATATTCCTTGCCATCATAAACTCCTACTCCAACTGGAAGGTAACAGCGGTCGGTTGGCATCCGATACTTCTTATGAGTCGCAACGATAACTTTTAATTTCATATAACCTACCCTAATCTACTTCTCTCTGGCCATTTACCAGTTTGAGCCTGTTCTACAATAATCTGTCCTGCAATTCTCATTTCGTTGACACGAGTGGTATAACCATCTTCTAAAACAACGGTACTTACAAATGGAAAATCTCCCTTTGTAATTTTAAATTGCCCTGACATACTTTTTTTACTAGTTAGATGTCCGTAACGATAAATAATCTCAGTATCATTCTCCGATACCTTCTCCGCCTGCATCATTTCCTCTAGTTTCATCACTTTTCTCCTCCACATCTTCGAAGATTTCTTCGATTTGATTTCCCTCTTCTTCTGCTTTTTCAGCCGCTTTAATCTTATGGAAAATTTCCATAAATTCTTTACCTGTAATAGTTTCTCTGGTAATTAAGAAATCTGCAATTTCGTCTAAAGCTCTACGATTAGCAGATAAGAGTTCTTTTGCCTGTGCATAAGAGGATTTTAACAATTCTTTTACGACGTCATCAACAGCTGCAGCGGTTTTATCTGCACAATTTAACACAGTCTGTCCACTTAAATATTGGTTTTCTACCGATTCTAATCCCATTAAACCAAATTCCTCTGACATACCATATTGTGTAACCATTGCTCTTGCAATCTTGGTAGCCTTCTCGATATCATTTGATGCACCCGTTGTTACGGTATCAAATACAATTTCTTCTGCTGCACGACCACCTAAAAACTGTACGAGCATTGCACGAAGCTCTGCTTCCGTATTTAGATATTTTTCTTCTTCTGGTACATTCATCACATAGCCTAATGCACCCATTGTTCTTGGTACAATTGTAATTTTCTGTACCGGTTCTGTGTCTTTTTGTAATGCACTAACTAAAGCATGACCAACTTCATGGTAGGAAACAATTTTTCTTTCCTCTGCACTTAAGATACGGTCTTTCTTTTCTTTACCAACTAAGACAACTTCTACTGCTTCAAATAAATCTGCCTGTGAAATTGCCTTTCTACCATGTTTTACTGCATTGATTGCAGCTTCATTAATCATATTGGCAAGGTCGGAACCTACCGCACCCGAAGTTGCTAGTGCAATTGCTTCTAAATCAACGGTTTCATCCATCGAAACATCTTTTGAATGAACCTTAAGTGTTGCTACACGACCCTTTAAATCTGGTCTGTCTACAATAATTCGTCTATCGAATCGACCTGGACGAAGTAGAGCCTTATCTAAGATTTCTGGTCTATTTGTCGCTGCTAAAATAAATACGCCCTTTGATGAATCAAAACCATCCATTTCTGCAAGTAATTGGTTTAATGTTTGTTCTCGTTCATCATTTCCACCGCCATAACGGCTATCTCTACTTTTACCAATCGCATCAATTTCATCAATAAAGATAATACAAGGTGCATTTTGCTGTGCCTGTTTAAATAAATCACGTACACGAGAAGCACCTACACCGACAAACATTTCTACAAAGTCTGAACCGGATAATGAGAAAAATGGAACCTTTGCTTCACCTGCAACAGCCTTTGCAAGTAAGGTTTTACCCGTACCAGGAGGTCCTACTAATAAGGCACCCTTTGGTAGTTTTGCACCAATCTTTGCATACTTTCCTGGATTGTGTAAAAAATCTACAATTTCTGTTAAGGATTCTTTTGCTTCATCCTGTCCTGCTACGTCCTTAAAGGTTACACCGGTTTCTTTTTGAACATAGACTTTCGCATTGGACTTACCAACACCCATGACACCGCCAGCACCACCACCAGCTCTTCGCATAATGAAAGATAAAAATACCCATAGTAATACCATCGGCAAAATATAAACCAATAATATATTCATAATCGTTGAATTGTTATCTGGAACCGTTCCAGATAGTGTAACATTATGATCCATTAAGGTCTGAACTAAGGTATCATCCTCTACATAAGCGGTATAATATTGTTGTCCTGATGAATAAGCCTTCGCTAAGGAACTTACGGATTCTCCTGTGGAAGAAGTTCCCTTCTTTAATGTAAAGTAGATTTTATAATCAGAACGGTCAATCTGAACCTTATCTACTTTGTCCTCTTTTACCTTTGAGAGAAAATCTGTGTACGTAACTTCTGAACTGGTATCCGTCATAATGCTACTAAAAAAAGAAACGCCAAAAAGAACCATAACCACTGTGATGACTAACACAAGGATGGTTTGACTGCTCTTTGGTAGTTTTCCATTGTTATTGTTTTTGTTGTTTTCGTTCATCGATTCCTCCAATTCGATATAATAATCGTAACTACTCTATTATAAGTTTAGATTACAAATAAATCAAGCGTAAGAACATGAATTTTTATTCACAAATATTAAGATTTTGTAAAATAAAGGGACACCCGAAGGTATCCCACTATTTTACAAATTGATTTACAACATCCATTAAAGCTTCAATTGCTTCATGGCGTTCTTGTTCACTTTCAAATTCAGACATTTCTGTCATACATTCATTAATGTGTTCTTCTAAAATCTGCTTACTCAAACTTGTAAGAGCTGCACGTACTGCTGCTAATTGAATCAACACCTCTGTGCAGTTTCTGTCCTCTTCGCTAATCATGCTTTTTACTTTATTTGCATGACCTATAATTCGTGACATACGATTTACAAGCTTCTTATTCTCTTCTGGGGAGTGCTTATGCATAGTGAATCACTCCTATTTCTGATATTCTAAGCTAGCTTTTACAAAACCTTTGAATAATGGATGTGGTCTATTAGGTCTTGATTTTAATTCTGGATGAGCCTGTGTTCCAATAAACCAAGGATGGTCTTTGATTTCACACATTTCAACGATTCTTTCATCTGGAGATAAACCGCATAAACTCATTCCTGCTTCGGTTAGAACCTTACGATAATCATTGTTTACTTCATAACGATGTCTATGACGTTCTGTAATATGGTCTGTTCCATATACTTCATAAGCCTTGCTTTCTTTATCAATAACACAAGGATAAGAACCAAGACGAAGTGTTCCACCAATGTTTTCTACTCCATTTTGGTCTGGCATTAAATGAATAACAGGATGAGTCGTAGCAGGATCTAATTCTGCACTATGTGCGTCTGCATATCCTAATACATGACGAGAGAATTCTACGATGGATAACTGCATACCAAGGCATAGTCCTAAGAATGGAACTTTATTTTCTCTTGCATAACGAATTGCAGAAATCTTACCCTCAATACCTCTATCACCAAATCCACCAGGTACTAAAATACCAGATACATCTCCTAAGATTTCTTTTGCATTTTCATCATTTAATAATTCAGAGTCCACCCATTTGATTTCTACTTCTGCACGATTTGCACAACCAGCATGTTTTAGAGCTTCTACAACGCTGATGTAAGCATCATGTAAAGAAATATATTTACCAACTAAAGCAACCTTTACCTTAGTCTGTGGATGCTTCCAGTTATCAATCATGGTTCTCCATTCATTTAAATCTGGTTCTGGGCAAGGAAGATTTAAACATTCACAAGCTACATGTGCTAATCTTTCTTCTTCCATTGCAAGTGGAGCTTCATATAAGATATCTACATCTAGATTCTGTAATACATTCTTAGTAGGAACGTTGCAGAACAGACCGATTTTATCACGAAGCTTTGCATCTAGTGGTAGTTCAGAACGACATACTAAAATATCTGGCTGAATTCCCATACCTTGCAGAGATTTAACACTTGCCTGAGTAGGCTTTGTCTTCATCTCTCCTGATGCTTTCAAATAAGGAATTAAGGTTACATGAATTAAAATAGCATTTTCTCTACCTACTTCATGCTGGAACTGACGAATTGATTCTAAGAAAGGCTGACTTTCAATATCACCAACGGTTCCACCAATTTCAATAATTGCAATTTCTGTATCCTTTGCAGAGTAGTTACGATAAAAACGACTCTTAATTTCATTGGTGATATGTGGAATAACCTGTACCGTTCCTCCACCAAAGTCTCCACGACGTTCTTTATTTAATACAGACCAATAGACCTTACCTGTTGTAACATTGGAATTTTTATCTAGATTTTCATCGATAAAACGTTCATAGTGACCTAAATCAAGGTCTGTTTCGGTACCATCTTCTGTAACAAAAACTTCACCGTGCTGAACAGGATTCATGGTACCTGGGTCAATATTAATATATGGATCAAATTTCTGCATGGTAACGGTATAGCCTCTTGCCTTTAACAGACGACCTAAAGAAGCTGCTGTAATTCCTTTTCCTAAACCTGAGACAACACCACCGGTAACAAAAACGTATTTAACTGGCATATTTTTCTCCTCCGTTTATATATGCTACATTTATAACTTAATTGCTAATAATCGTGGTAGAACCACGCACACGGAGTGTATTCTAACACGATTATTAAAATATTTCTAGCCCTAAATTAATATTTTTCAGGTTCTTTATATTCTTCACCTAATGTATCTACGGTCATTTTGGCAATTACTTGAGGTTTCATAGGCTTGTCGCTCCAATCTGTTTGCACTTTTGCAATTTCATCGACAACGTCTAATCCTTCTGTAATTTTACCAAAAGCTGCATAGCTTCCATCTAAATGTGGAGCAGCTGCATGCATAATAAAGAACTGAGAACCTGCACTATTAGGCATCATAGAACGTGCCATAGAAAGTACACCCGGTGTATGCATTAAGTTGTTTTCAAAACCATTTTGAGCAAATTCACCTTTAATAGAGTATCCAGGACCTCCCATACCAGTTCCTTCTGGGCAACCACCCTGAATCATAAATCCAGGAATGACTCTGTGGAAGGTAAGTCCATCATAAAAACCTTTTTTTACTAAGCTAATAAAGTTATTTACTGTATTTGGTGCAATTTCTGGATAAAGTTCACCTTTCATTATTTTACCATTTTCCATTTCAATTGTAATAATTGGATTTGCCATTGTTAATCTCCTTTTTATTATGTTTTTAAATAGTTAAAAGCTTGTTCCGCCTCCACCATGAGAACCACTGTCATCGGTATGATGGCTACTACTATCGCTTCCACTACTGTCATTTTTTTCGATTTTTCGTTTCGTTACCGTCTGATGCATAAAACGGTCACTTTTTTGTTTCATTTTAAATTTGCCTTTTTGATAGGTATTAGCATCTACTGTCATATGAGAACGAGAAGAAAAAATATTTACTAAAGTGCTAACCGTTGCTACAATCAAACCAATAATTGCAGCTACAATTATTGTAAACGGATCGAATACCCTTTGTAAATAAGTAGGCTCCTTAATAATGAATTTACCCGTTTCTTCATCAAAATACCCATCAATACTATCATCAAATTCATCATTGCTCGCATAAGAAACAATATCGGATAGAAACTGATTACAGCATTTTGCATAATCGCCATCTGTCGCATAAGTCTTACATCGACTGAGCAGTTCATCCACTTCATCATCGGTTACTTGAGAAATTGCTTCGCCCGATGTTGAGATATAAATTTTACGGTTTTCCATATCGATACAAAATACAATTGCATTCGCATCCTTTTTCGTATAACCTAGACCCTTTTCATATTGAAAATGGTCTGCATATTCTCCTGTTGACTTTCCATTCGTTGTATTCGTTGTTACAATAACAACTTGCATCTTTAATTTATCAGAAACTTCCTTTGCCTTTTTAGTTAACGATTCTTCATAACCAGTTAGAAGCTTCGCATCATCAAAGACTAAAGTATCCGTTGTACGAAATCCACAACATAACACAAACAATACCATTAATAGAAGAATGTATTTTAATTTTCTCATAAAATAAGCCCTCCTATTAACATTGCAATAATTGTTGTAATACTAAATACAAGTCCATACCATTTTACTACATTTCCCTTTGCAATCGGACGGTTTCCTACGATTTTACCAGTCTGTCCATTCAATGCAAATGTATAATTTTTACCTTGGTATTTATAATTTAAAATCCATACCGGCAACAATGCATAATCAATACTTTTTTCTTTCATATCTATTTGATTCTTCACAATATTTACCGTTGAATAGGCTCCTATTGTTTTTTCTGCCGTTGTCGTTGCATAATTTCTAATTCTTCTTTGCCCTCTTTCTTTTAAATCCTGTGAGGTTTCATCGTATTTTTCAGATTGAAATCCTGATAAATACTGCATAGAAAAATCTTTTAAATCGCTATAATCAAATGGCTCTAATTTATCCATCATCTCGTTGTCCAGACGTTTTGATGCATCTAGAGGAAGTTTATCATAGTTAATTCCTAACTCTCTTACAACATTAAAATGGTCTGTATACGTATATTCTATATCCTTTTTCACTTCTGTATGTATTCTTGTACAGTGAGCTTCTAAATAAGCATCTACATGATAATCAAAAAGCCAATACGGTGCATAAAGACCTGTAATTTTATCAATCGTACTCTGCCTTAAAAATTCTTTCGGTGTAAAATGTCCTTTTTTTGCCCATTCCCTAAACTTTTGTTCCATTTGCTTTCTAGAAACTTCAAATGGAATGACATATTTAGGACTCGCCTGTCCAACTAAACGATCCTTTATCAATGTCGGAGAACCACAAAATGAACAAATCGTCGCGGTTGTATTTTCATCGGTTAAAATTTCAGCTCCACATGAAGAACATTTATACTGCATAAAATCTTGTTGTTGTTCTTGTTTACTCTCTTCTTGTTTAACCTGTGCTTCTTCGATTGTTATCTGCGTATCACATTGTGTACATTTTAATTTACCACTTTCGGTATCAAAAATTAGTACGCCCCCACAACTAGGGCATTTATAGGTAATACTCTCTGCCATACCGAATCCTCCTTTAGTAGATTACAACTCTACTCGTCCTTCTAAGGCTCGAAGTAACGTCACTTCATCAATATACTCTAAGTCG
>CABUZU010000002.1 GCA_902496125.1 uncultured Lachnospiraceae bacterium | reverse complement strand
GTTCATAAGATGTCTGAGTTTAGACCGTATGGTAGAAATGCAATCCGCTCGCCTAAAGCGAGCTGGCATCGCAAGATGCCTGTTGGAAGCACGTGACTTTAGTCATGTGAGGCTTCACTGGGGCTTTTTGTTGTATTATAATAAAAAAAACAAATCATCGGAGGTTTCTATGGAAATTGAAAAAAAATTTTTAATACACTCTTTACCTGATTTATCAAAATATTCTTATCATAAAATTTCACAAGCTTATTTAAATACTGACCCTGTTGTTAGAATTCGTAAGCAAGATGACGATTACTATCTAACCTATAAAGGAAAAGGAATGATGGCTAGAGAAGAATACAATCTTCCACTAAATGCTGCTTCTTATGCGCATTTATCCACAAAGGCGGATGGCAATGTAATTAGTAAAACTCGCTATCTAATTCCGCTTGACAACGGATTAACTGCTGAACTTGATGTTTTTGATGCTCCATTTGAATCATTACAGATGGTAGAAGTAGAATTTGAAAGTATTGAACAGGCTAATACTTTTACTCCACCTGATTGGTTTGGGAAAGAGGTAACGAATGACCACCGTTATCATAATAGTTATTTAAGTGAACTAAAGCTAAAATAGTTGTTTCATTTTCATTAAGATTGGCTTATTACAAAATCTTAAATATATTAATTATAAGTTAAGATTTTCTCTTTCCCTTGAATCTAATCACAAAATGGGGTATAGTTACATACAGTGAAATTACAAAAGGCGAGGGAATTACTTATGCGAAAAAAAATATGGATAGGGGTATTAATCGTCGGTATTATTTTAACCGGACGATTTGCATTTGCCTCTTTTGCATCCGATACAACATTAAAATTAAAAGGTGACAATCCAATCTATGTCGAAGCTGGGGAACCATTTGATGACCCTGGTGCTACTGCTACACTCGATGGCAAGGATGTATCAGATAAAATTAGAATAAGTGGAGAAGTCGATACTTCTAAAGAAGGTACTTATGATTATTCTTATACATACCGCTATTTAGCAAAATCGATTTCTAAAAAGAGAACAGTTATTGTACAAGATACCAAAGGTCCTGAAATTAAACTAAAAGAAGGAAATAAAATCACGATTTCTTCTGCTGATTCTTATAAAGAACCTGGATTTACTGCTACCGATGCTACAGACGGTGACTGTACCGATTCGGTAAAGGTTACCGAAAAGAAGGAAAAAGATAGCATTAAGATTACCTACAGTGCTACCGACTCAAAAGGAAATAAATCCGAAGTTGTCCGTACAGTTATTATTAAAGATGAGACCAAACCTACCATCGAATTAATTGGTGACTCTCATATTACCCTTGGTAAGGGACAGAGTTTTAAAGAACCTGGTGTAAAGGCTATCGATGATACCGATGGTGATATTAGTTCTAAGGTAAAATCTGAAGGTTATATTGATATGTTTAAAGCTGGCGACTATGAAATCACTTATACCGCTTCTGATAAAGCGGGAAATAAAGCGAGTGTAAAACGTACGGTTACCGTAACTAAGGCAGCAGTAACTAATCCTGTTTATTTAACTTTTGATGATGGTCCTAGTACTAAGGTTACTCCTCAGATTTTAAAGACTTTAAAGAAAAACAATGTCAATGCTACTTTCTTTATTTTAAATTATGGGGATAGTAAAGAAAAGATTAAAACGCTAAAGAAAATGAGAGATGATGGAAACACCATTGGTATTCACTCTTATTCTCATGAATGGGGCGTAGTTTACAAAAACAAAAATGTCTATATAGACGGTTTAAAGACGATGAACAAAATGATTAATAAAGATTTAAATTATTCACCATTTGCTGTTCGTTTCCCTGGTGGAAGTGGAAATAGTGTTAGTAGACATTATTGTAAAGGTGTTATGACTAGTCTTACTAAATCCGTACCAAAGGCTGGATATACCTACTTTGATTGGAATGTTTACGATGGAGATTCCGATGGTCCTGTTGCAAGTAAAGCAGCGATTGTAAGAAATGTTACGAAGAACTTACGAAAGGGTCGTAACAATATCGTCTTAATGCACGATATTAATTCTAAGCAGACCACTGCTGATGCCCTTCAAAGCATCATTACTTGGGGTAAGAAGCATGGATATACTTTCTATCCAATTACTGCACAAACAAGACCTTATCAAGCTCCTAGAGTTAGAAATTAATAGTTTACTAAAAAGGGGATGCACAAGCTGCATCCCTTTTTCTAATTCAAATAATCTAATGGATCTTGTAATTCATTTCCCTTTGTCAGTTCCATATAGACATTATTTCCCTCTACACTGTAATAATGAGTAGGCTTTGCCGTACATGCAATCGTATCGCCCTCTTCAAGTGTCTCTCCAACTTCTACTGAGATGTTCTCTAATTGTCCAATCTTTAACACATAATCATTTCCTAGTGCAAGCTTTACATAGTTTCCAATCTCTTCATCTTCCCCAATTTCACTTATCACACAACGAGTTGGGCTAGTAACCTCTTTGCCTTCTTCGCTTTGAATTGCTACTCCTTTGCTACATTTATACTCTTTTAACGTAGGATGATAAACGGTTTGATCCATGTTAAAGTCCATAATCACTTCGCCTTCTACCGGCCAAGACATTTTTGCTTTTTTAGAAAAGTTTAAATTGGCATTTTCAATTTGATTGGCCAATACAGTCTTTGCATTCTGCGTAGTTTCTTCCTCAGTCATTTCTTCTTCAGTTGTTTCTTCCTCAGTTGCTACAACTTGCTCTGTATTACTTTCTTGTTTTTGGATGTACTGATTCTTTGGTTTTTCACTTTGTAAGTTTCCTTTCCACACAGCAACTGCTGACAAAGCTACTAAACAAGCTAACATACAAGCTGTTACTAATTTCTTTTGAAAGATTCTTTGTAAACGTTCTCTCACGTTTTCCACCTCATTTTTATCAAATTCAACCCTGCTTTGCAGAGATTGTATTCTTATTTTTGCCTAGAAAACTTTATTTTATACAAGCACATGGAAGAAGTAATATAAAATCTGGCGATAATTCCATCCACTTTTGGCTAGTTCACTTGCCTTTGCAATATCTAGTCCCTTTCCACTTCCCTCTCCTAATACGGTAACTCGAAATCCTCCATTCCATTCATCAATCTTTATGCAATTAGAAGGATAGGATTGTTTCTTCATATCATGTTTGAAATAATAAATACTACCTACCCCTGGATACAGATAATCTTCACTTCCAATTTGATGATAGTCAGGAATAAAATATTTACCGTCTCTTTGCATGACTTTTCCTGAGGTTTCCATTACTGCTGTTTGCATTTGTTTATAATAAGCACTCTCATCTTTCATTTGTTTAAGATTTAAATAAGGAAGTCCTAATGCCTTTGCTAAATAAACGGTTACTGAGGTTTCTCTTTCTTCTGGTAAAGCACCTTCCTTTACCTCTTCCATTCGACACCACAGCCACGTTCTATCTAATATTGCCATTGCCTTTAATACTTCTTTTGGTTGTTCTTCTAATTTTTGACTCGCCATCACAAAAATCAAAAAAGTCTCTGCATCCGTTTTAAAATCTGTCGCTTCAATCTTTTTCGTAGTATAACCAATACTAATTTCTTTTGTTTTTAAAGGTTTATTCATCATAACAGGAATAAAAAAAGAAACGATAATACATAAAAAAGATAGCATAGATTTTTTTCTTCGATTCAAACAGATTCTTCCTTTTTCGCATCTTATAAAAATCTATGCTATCTTTTCACATAATTATACTATTTTATTTTAATCTTTTTCGCACTACAATACGGACTATATACTACAACTCCATTTACATTTTCTTAATTTTCTTTCCATACTGCCACCATAATTAACTTCATTCCAGGTTTTACCGTCCACACTGGAAGTTGCCTTTCATCTAGAAACAAATACGGTTCTACTAGCGTTCCTGGTTCAAAATCTCCTTTTGTATGATAACAATGATCTTTACAATACCATAACTGCTTACCATCAACCTGTATTCGTAATTTCCATCCTACAAAATACTTTCCTGCTACTTCAAATTTACATTTCCTAAGTCTTCTTTTCCCATCATTTATCCAAATTTCTTGATCTTTATACTCTAATATACCACTTCCTACTCTCTGTGCATTTTCATAATGACTAATGACTTCCTTGTCTCCTCCGTTGTAATACACATAAAATGGAGCCTTTCCAAAAGTATCAACTGGTTTTTCTAAATCTTTAGGTGTGATAAAATCTGTGCAAAGTGTATTTACGCCAGAATCTAATAATTTTTTTGCAGCTGACAAATCTTTATTTACCGTATAGCACATCACATAAAGTCCTGCATTCCTAATTTTCTTTACATAGGCAGGTTTTGCAAGATTTGCACGAAGGGCAAGTACACAGATTCCTTTTTCTAAACAGTAATCAATGATTTCATCTAATTTATGAATATTTTTCCCAACAAGATATTGATAATATTTAAAATGATAAACTGCATCGATATCCTCATACATTTTCTTAGAATAAGCTTGAATTAACAAACGGTCTAATACTTGTGAATCATTATTAAAATCTTTTAACATTTCCCTAACTCTTTTTTGTATTGCCTCACCATTAATATTATGAAAATCTATTTCAAATGTATATTCTGGATATTCCTTCATATATTGATAAAATTGCCTTGCATCGATAATCGGATTTCCATGCACTTTCATTCCCATAATCTTTTTATAGGTCATATTTTCAAATTCTGGTTTATATTCAAACCCTGTCCATCTACAATTAGCCTTAGACCAACCATGACATAATACAAGTCTTCCATCCTTTGTCATCGATAAATCCACTTCAAAATACCGGTATCCATTTTTTATTCCCTCTAAAAATGCTGGTATGGTATTATGATAAGTTTTTCCATTCATTCCACCAAAGGCATGTGCCATCAAATTATTAGAAAACATTTGATATCCACAATTTAAACGAACGCCTTTATCATCTTCCCATTGAGCTTCTAGAAAAATCGTTTCATCTTTCTTAATAATAGAAGAGAGGCTCTCATTTTCCATAAACAGCCTCTTTTCTACCATCTGAGAATGAAGTTCATGCCATTTTTCATCAATTCCATACCATTTCCAATGACCAGCTTCTTTCTTTCGTGCTGTAAAACCAATAAATTTTGCATTTTTATGGACGAAATTGTTTACTATATTTGCATCTTTAGGTCTTTTTATCGATTGAATATTGCTACCATTATTATGTGCTCTAGTTGCTCCATTTCCTAAATAAACAATTTTTGCATTCAATTTTTTTCTAAAAAATAACATTTATTTATCCTATTCTTCCCAAAGTTTTTCTTTTCGTTCAATCATCTCATCTACACGAGCTAAGTACTGATCAATATCCTTCACATTAGAAGCTCTATTAATCTTGCCATCTAAATCAACTCGCTTTGTTACCGCTCCTGCACCTAGTGCTTGAATGGATTGCTTTTCTTCCATAATTAAAATATTATAGACTCCTTCTAAACCAGGCTTTGCATATCCAATATTTTCAAGGTTTCCTGACATATTTTTCTGGCGATATAAATAATAAGGCTCAAGCCCCATCTTTTTTGCATAATCCATTGTCACCTGCATCATCTGTGCTGTATTTCTTTCAAAATGCAAGTGTGAATACTGGTCTTTTTGTGTATTCAATCTAGAAGCTCTCTTTAATGCCAATGTATGAACGGTTAAATTATCTGGTGCTAAAATCTCTAGTTCTTCCATTGTATGTCTTACATCATCTACATTTTCTTCTGGAAGACCTAAGATTAAATCCATATTGATGTTATTAAATCCCTCTTCTCTTGCCATATGATAAGCAGATTTTACTTGCTCTACCGTATGTCTTCGACCAATGATATCAAGCGTTTCTTGCTTCATTGTCTGAGGATTAATAGAAATTCGATCCACTGGATATTTTCGAATCACTTGTAACTTTTCTGCTGTGATACTATCTGGACGACCACCTTCTACTGTCCATTCTAGACAATTGGTTAAATCAAATTGGTCGGTCACAAGTCCTAATAGCCAATCTAATTGGTCGGGTAATAACGTTGTTGGTGTACCTCCGCCAAAATAAATGGAATTTAACTTCTTGTCCTTAAATTTCTTAGCAGTATAACGAATTTCTTTTTCTAATGCATGTAAATAATCCCAAATCTTACTTTCAAATCTGCTAAATGGATAAGACGTAAAGGAACAATATAAACAAGTAGTAGGACAAAACGGAATTCCAATATAAAGGCTATATCCATTTTCATAATCTAATTTATTCAATAGATTTAACTCAGTATGTGCAATCTTTGTACTAAGCTTTGCCTTCTCTTCACTGATATAATAGGTCTGTGATAATGATTTTAAGATTTCCTCTTCACTCTTTCCTTGTTCTAATAAAGACATGGGAATTTTAACGGGACGAATTCCTGTAAGCGTTCCCCATGGAAGTGTTTTCCCATTCTCAGCCTTAGAAAGCATACGGTAAACGCAACGTTTTAACTCGTTCTTTGCCTCATGGTCTTCCCAATTTAAATTTAATCGTTCCTTATTTTCATTTAACGAAACTGCTATTGCATCTGGTAAATAATTTACCTGTAATTCAAACTCATCTCCATATGGAACATCTGATATGACACATTCAATTTCCCTACCTGGATAAAATGCCATTAATAGTCCTCTAATATCATACTCATAATGGAGTTCATTCATTGTTAACTTTATCATTGTATTCTTTCCTATCTATAGTAATCCCAAATTGGATTCGATTTCTTCTCTACTCCAATCACCGTGCTTGGTCCATGTCCACAATAAGCCTTAATATCATCTGGTAGTACAAACAGACGATTAATTAACGAATCCATTATCATCTGAGGACTAGCAGTTAATAAATCCACTCGACCAAATGAACCTTTAAATAACGTATCACCAACAAAAATCACTTTTTCATTTGCTTCGTAATAACAAACGCCGCCGATTGTATGACCTGGAGTATGAATTGCTTCAAAGGTAAATCCAGCTAAACTTAATTTTTCTTTGTCCTTTACATAATAATCTGCTTCAAAGGTAAGAGGATTTCTTATCCATGTATTAGTTAAATTTGCATCTGCATCCATAAGCACTGCTTGTTCCTTTTCATGTGCATAAATCGGAATATTATATTGTTCTTTTAATGGCAGTGCTGCTAGCATATGGTCATAATGTCCATGGGTTAAAAGAATTGCTACTGGTTTAATCGATTCTTTATTTAGCGTAGCCACAATTCCTACTGCATTATCACCTGGGTCTACAATTACACCTTCTCTTGTATCATCATGATAAGCAATGTAACAGTTTGTCTGTACTTGTCCTACGCACATATTAATAATCTTCATTTCACCCATGGTTCTACCCCCTATTTCTTTCTACTTCAATTACACTATCAATTTGATTTAACTTCTTAATTAAATATTCAAGCTTCTCTACACTACTAATCTCAAAATCTAAATTAATCGTTGCAATTCCTTGCTTATTCGTACGGGAATTAATACTTGAAATATCAATTTCTTGTTCTGTAATCACACGTGAAATATCTACAATCAACGCCTTACGATTACGTGCATAGATATTTAGAGAAACCGTATAGCTTCCACTTCCACCTACCTCATCTGCTACTAACCATTCAACTTCTGTCAAACGACTCTTCTCGGATTCTGGCAAATGAATAATATTCGAACAATCGGTACGATGAACAGAGATTCCTCGTCCTCTTGTAACAAATCCAATAATTTCATCACCTGGCAATGGACTACAACATTTTGAACAGTGTGCAGTTGCATCAAATACACCACCAACTAAGAAGCCACTGCCTTTCTTCATCAAGGCCTGTTTTACTTTACTATTTTCAGCAATCGAAGCTAAAATATCTTCATTCGTTACTTCTGGCTTATGCGTCTTTTTATATTCCTCTTGTAATTTATTAATGACCTGACCTTCTTTTAATCCGCCATGTCCAATTGCTGCAAGTACTGCATTCCAATCCTTAAATCCATATTTTTTAATAACCTTTTGTAAACCTTGTGGCGTTGCAATACTAGAAAATACAATACCTTTAGATTTACAATACTTATCTACTAATTCTTTACCATGTGTAATATTATCTTCTCTAAATTCAGTCTTAAACCACTGATTGATTTTATTACGAGCTTGGGAGCTTTTTACAACTTTTAACCAATCACGACTTGGTCCCTTACTATTTTGTGAAGTGATAATATCAATTCTGTCTCCATTTTGAATCTGATAATCAATTGGTACAACCTTATCATTGACTCTTGCGCCAACCATCTTATTGCCGACCGCACTGTGAATGCTATAGGCAAAATCAATCGGTGTAGAGCCTGCTGGAAGGGATTTAACATCCCCTCTAGGAGTAAAGCAATAAACTGCATCGGAGAATAAATCTAAATCATTCTTAACATTGCTTACAAATTCCTTATTATCCATATCTTGATGGTATTCTAAGATTTGGCGAAGCCATGTCATCTTATCAACTTCACGAGCAGAAATATTTTCCCCAGCTTTTCCTTCTTTATACTTCCAGTGAGCTGCAATACCATATTCAGCGATACGATGCATCTCTTCTGTACGAATCTGAATTTCAAATGGTTTACCATTCTTTGCAATTAAGGTCGTATGAAGCGATTGATAGCCATTGGATTTTGGCATCGCAATATAATCTTTAAATCGTCCTGGAATTGGCTTATACATCTCATGAATAATACCTAATGCACCATAGCAATCTTTTACACTGTCTACAATAATACGAACTGCAAATAAATCATAGATTTGCTCAAGTGTCTTATTTTGATTTATCATCTTTTTGTAAATACTAAAGAAATGCTTTGCACGACCGGAGACTTTTGCCTTAATTCCAGCAGTTTCCATATGTCCTTCGACTTCTTTTACAATTTCATGTACAAAGGCTTCTCGCTCTTCTTTACAAGCTGCTACACTGACCTTTAAATTTTCATAAACTTCTGGCTCTAAGTACTTTAATGCTAAGTCATCTAATTCAATCTTAATTTTAGAAATACCAAGTCTCTGTGCAATTGGTGCATAAATATCCATGGTTTCACGTGCTTTTTCTTTTTGCTTTTCTGGCTTCATAAATTGAAGCGTTCGCATATTATGTAAACGGTCTGCTAATTTAATTAAAATCACTCGAATATCTTTTGCCATAGCAAGGAACATTTTTCTTAAATTTTCTGCTTGAATCTCGACTTTATCTGCCGACCAAGATAATTGAGTTAACTTTGTAACTCCATCTACTAATAATGCAATTTCGGGAGAAAACATCTCAGAAATTTCATCTAAAGTATAATGGGTATCCTCTACAACATCATGTAAAATACCTGCAACAATACTTTCCTTATCTAACTGTAACTGTGCTAAAATAATTGCTACATGCAATGGATGAATAATATATGGTTCTCCTGATTTACGTACCTGTCCATCATGTGCTTCATCTGCTAAATGATAAGCCTTGTATACCATAGTCAAATCATCGGATGGATGATATTTATAAATAGTTTCTTTTAATTGATTCATTAAACTTTCTGCAGTTTCTTCTTCATTTCTCCAATGTTTTTCTGCCATGTTTCTCCCCTCTTCCCTTACTACTACTTCATTGTTTATGTGTGATGTCTATTATATGGATAAATCTCAGATTTTTCAAGTAAAAATGCCTAGGAAATTACTTCCTAGGCATAAAAATTGCGTTTTAATTAGCGAACTAAGGATTTAAAAATTTCATATTGGTCTTCTGGGATATCCTTCTTCATAGCTAATGCTTCATCAATATCAAAATCTACGTAGTCACCATGCTTATAAGCTACTACACGATTGCTCTTACCAGCGATTAATAAATCAACTGCTTTTGAACCCATAATCGAAGCATAAACTCTGTCCTTACAAGTAGGACGACCACCTCTTTGCATATGACCTAAGATTGTTGCACGAGTTTCAATACCAGTTGCTGCTTCGATACGTTTTGCCATACTTGTTGAATGACCAATACCTTCTGCATTGATAATAATATGGTGTCTCTTACCACGTTTGCGATTTTCAATAATACGATTAATTAGGGCTTGTTCATCATAATTGTAACGTTCTGGTAATAAAATATCTTCTGCACCATTTGCAATACCACACCATAATGCAATATAACCAGCATTACGACCCATAACCTCGATGATACTGCATCTTTCATGAGATGTTGAGGTATCACGAACCTTATCAATTGCATCCATTGCTGTATTAACAGCAGTATCAAATCCAATGGTATAATCAGTACAAGCAATATCTAAGTCGATAGTACCTGGTACACCGATGGTATTTACACCAAAAGCAGCTAACTTTTGTGCACCACGGAAAGAACCGTCACCACCGATAACGACTAAACCATCAATACCATGTTTATGGCAGATTTCTGCACCCATTCTCTGACCTTCTTCGGTCATAAATTCCATACAACGTGCGGTATATAAAATAGTACCACCACGATGAATGGTTTCTGCTACGCTTAAACCGTCCATATCAACGATTTCTTCTTTTAAAAGTCCTGCGTAACCTCTCTTAATACCTTTTACCTTAAGACCTGCGCTTAAAGCATGACGAACGACTGCACGAATAGCTGCATTCATGCCTGGGGCATCGCCGCCACTTGTTAAAACTCCAATTGTTGTAACTTTAGACATATTCACATCCTCCAAATCTTTGATTTCGATTTCAGACTACAGTTATTCTAATGCATTTTAGATTATTTTTCAATAGGAATATCGACAACTTTCACGTTATCTTTGCCTAAAAAATCATACATTTTAGTTAAAAACTGCTCGCTGGGGGTAATATTATACTGAGAAGGCAAGATTTTTCTTGCTCTTTCTGTTGATAAATAAATAACAATTTTGCTTTTTCCACGAAATTCCGTCAAGATTTCGGTCATCTGATTTACTTTATTTAAATACTCTTCTTTATTCTTAAATTGAAGCCATATTTGCTTTGGTACATCTTCAAATGGAACAACTCTATCGCAGATTAGCTTCGCTTCGGTTTCTCCTGATACATCAGCATGACCTACGATAAATACTTTACGATCCTCTTGTAAATATCTCTCATTTTGTTCAAAATTTCTTGAGAAGAATACCACTTCAACGGTTCCCATTAAATCTTCTAACTGAATAAATGCCATCCTCTGATTATTTTTTGTAAATTTAATCGTTATATCACTTATGATTCCACCGATTACAATTGGATATCCACTATTTACACCAAAACTTCCAATTTCTTCATCAAATTTAAAATCTACTGTCGTTGCTGAAATTTGCTTCTTCCATAGTTCTCTATCAGAATCTAATGGATGACCACTAATATAGATACCAAGAACCTCTTTTTCAAAGCTTAAAATCTCATCTTTACTAAATTCAGGTACATCTGGGAATTTTTCACTTTCATCAATTCCCCCCATCAAATCAAATAGATTCATCTGTCCTGCAATTAATGTACGGTCTTCTTTCGTCTTCTTATCAATAATTCCAGCATAGGTTAACATCTTCTGTCTGCGATTACCTGGAAGCGAATCTAGTGCACCTGATTTAATAAAGTTCTCAACAGTTCGTTTATTGACCTCTTTATTCGTTAAACGATAAATAAAATCCTTTAAACTAGTAAATGGTCCATTTTCATTTCGTTCTTGTACAATTACGTCTACCACATTTCGTCCTACACCCTTAATTGCACATAGGCCATAGCGAATGGCATCTGCTGACACGGTAAATCCCCAATCTCCTTCATTAATATCAGGTGGTAGGATTTTAATATTTAATTCTTTACAATTTAAGATATATCCAGTAATTTTATTAATATTTTCAATGACGGAAGTCAATAAAGCCGCCATATATTCGACAGGGTAATAATGCTTTAAATAGGCAGTTTGATAAGCTACTACAGCATAGCAGGCTGCATGAGATTTATTAAATGCATATTTTGCAAAATCAATCATTTCATCATAGATTTTATTCGCAACCTCTTCTGAAATTCCATTGTTAATGCAACCCTTTACCCCTTCTTCTTCATTTCCATAGACGAAATTTTTTCGTTCCTTCTCCATCACTGCCATCTTCTTTTTAGACATCGCACGACGTACAAGGTCACTTCGTCCTAAGGAATATCCAGCTAAATCTCGTACAATTTGCATAACCTGTTCTTGGTAGACCATACAACCATAGGTAGGCTCTAGGATTGGCTCTAATGCAGGGCAATCATAAGTAATTGCATTTTGATTATTCTTACCTCTTATATATTTTGGAATAAAATCCATTGGACCTGGACGATACAATGAAATTCCCGCAATAATATCTTCTAGGCTCTGTGGTTTTAACTCCTTCATGAAGTTTTTCATTCCACCACTTTCTAATTGGAAGATACCCTCTGTATGACCTGTTCCTATATGGTCAAGAACGGCTTTATCATTATAATCAATTTGATGAATATCTAAAATCTTTCCATTTCGATTTACTAATTCTTGTGCGTTTTGAATTACCGTTAATGTACGAAGCCCTAAAAAGTCCATCTTAAGTAGACCTAACTCTTCAAGAGTGGTCATAATGTATTGGGTCGTAACCGAACCATCGCTACCTCTTGAAAGTGGTACATATTCCCATATTGGTTTTTGACTGATAACAACCCCTGCTGCATGCATCGAGGTATGACGTGGTAAGCCTTCTAAACGTTTTGACATATCAATCAAATATTTTATACGGTCATCCGTATCATAGGCCTTTTTTAGTTCTGGATTCATCTTTAAAGCCTTATCAATTGTAATATTTGATTCTTTTGGAATCATCTTCGCAGTGGTATCACATAATGCATAAGGCAAATCCAATACTCTACCCACATCACGAATGACGTTTCTTGCTGCCATCGTTCCAAAGGTTACAATCTGTACCACACAATCCTTACCATATTTTCTAGTTACATAATCAATGACTTCCTGTCTTCGTTCAAAACAAAAGTCAATATCGATATCAGGCATGGATACACGTTCTGGATTTAAAAATCGTTCAAAAAGCAACTGATATTTAATTGGGTCAATATCGGTAATTTCAAGACAATAAGATACAATACTTCCCGCTGCCGAACCTCGTCCTGGTCCTACACTAATTCCATTTTTCTTTGCATAATTAATAAAATCCCATACAATTAAAAAATAATCTACATAACCCATATTTTTAATTGTATTAAGTTCATAATCTAGTCTTTCTTTTAATTCACTAGTCGCATCAGGATATCTTCTTTTAAACCCTTCTTCACATAAATATTTTAAATATTCAAAAGAAGTAAATCCTTCTGGTACTTCATATTTTGGAAGTTTTTGTACGCCAAATTCAATTTCTACATTACAACGGTTTGCAATTTTTTTCGTATTATCTAATGCTTTACTTGCATAAGGAAATAAGCTTCTCATTTCCTCTTCGGATTTGCAGTAATACTGGCCACCCTCGTAACGCATACGATTTTCATCCGATACCTTCTTACCAGTCTGAATACATAGTAAAATATCATGAGCTTTTTCATCTTCTGCAAAGGTATAGTGAATATCATTCGTACACACAAGCTCAATTCCAAGTTCTTCACTTAGCCTAAGCATTCCTTGGTTAACTGTCTTTTGTTCAGCAATTCCATGGTCTTGCATTTCTAAAAAGAAATTTTCACTACCAAAAATTTTCTGGTAATGAAGTGCTGATTTTTTCGCCTCTTCATACATTCCTCTTGCTAAATATCTAGAAACTTCACCAGCAAGACAAGCACTTAACGCAATGACTCCTTCATGGAAACGTTCTAATACCTCATAATCTACTCGTGGTTTATAATAAAATCCTTCGGTAAATCCTAAGGATACAATCTTCATTAAATTGTGATAACCTAAGTCGTTTTCTGCTAATAATACAAGATGATAGTACTTATCGTCATTTCCCTTTTCTTTATCAAATCTTGAATGAGGAGCAACATAGACTTCACAACCAATAATTGGCTTAATTCCCTGTGCCTTACATTCCTTATAGAAGTCAATAACTCCGTACATCACCCCATGGTCTGTAATTGCAAGTTCCTCATATCCTAAGTCTTTTGCCTGTTTTACAAGTTCTGAGATTTTACTAGAACCATCTAGTAAACTATATTCGGTATGCACATGTAAATGAGTAAAGTTATTCTTTTGCATATCTCCTCCTTAAAAAGAAAGGAGAAGCTTTCACTTCTCCCTTTCGCATTGTTGTATTTTTTATGAACAAAGAAATTTTTCGATTCCTGCAATTGCTTCTGATTCATCACTTCCGTTTGCACTTACTTCAACTTCCTCTCCATTGTCAAAAGTAAGTGTCATCACTCCCATGATACTCTTTGCATTAATCTTTTTAGTTCCCGTCTTTACATGAATTGAACTTTCATACTTGCTTGCAATCTGAACAAACATCGCTGCTGGTCTTTGTTCAGCCTCTGGACTAATATTAATTTTCATTGTTTTCGTAACCATACTATTCCTCCTCATGCGTTCTTATATGATTAGCTATACTTCTCAGCTTCTTCAACCGATGATTAACCCCTGACTTTCCCACCGGTGGATTCATAAGCTCTCCTAGCTCTTTAAGTGGCATTTCTGGATTTTCTAAACGTAACTTTGCCGTTTGCTGTAACTCAACCGAGAGACTTTCTAATCCTTTTGTTTCGCTGATTAATTTTATATCATTGATCTGCTCAATGGCAGCTGATACCGTTTTTGAAATGTTCGCCGTATCGCAATTTACTTGACGATTTATTTTACCTTTAATTTCTCGACGAATTCTTGTATTCTCATAATTCATTAATGCAATTGGTGCTTCAATTACATTTAATACATCAACAATCTGTCTTCCTTCTTTAATATATACAACCTGTGAAGATTTACGCTTGACAATTTTTGCCTCTACTTCAAAAGTTCGAAGCATTTCTACTAATTGTTTAGCTCGTTCTAAATTATTTACAACGAACTCTAAATGATAGGATTTCTCCGGATCACTTACCGAACCATTACACATAAAACATCCTCTAAGAAATGCTCTCTTACAACACGAACTCTGTATTAAAATCTCTGGCACCGTCTCGTTAAAGCTTTGTAATTTTATTGCTTCTTTTATTCTTTTTACAACTTCACAATCTATAATTACTACTAGGTATTGATTCGTTCGAACAATAATTTCTGGTGTATAGTTAAAAAGCTCCTTAATTAAAAGATATAATTTATTTGCTACTGGTCTTTTATCTGTCTTTAATGAGATAAAATCCAACCCTTCCTCTCCACTTGAGCTTAAAATCGCTGCAAGTTCCGCAAGCTTACAATGCCTTGCCTTACCAATCTTTTTTTCTAATTCACTTTTCACTGTATAAGAGAACGACATTTTCTAAAATTCTCCTAGTAACTGAACTTCCATCTCCATAGATACTCCAAATTTTTGATAAACAATTCTTTGTACATCCATAATTAGCTGATAAATATCGGATGCTGTTGCACGATTTTTATTAATGACAAAACCGCAATGTTTTTCTGAAACCATTGCGCCGCCAACCTTGTATCCTCTAAGTCCACTATCTTCAATCAATTTACCAGCAAAATATCCTTCCGGTCTCTTAAAAGTACTACCAGCACTTGGATATTCTAATGGTTGCTTTTCTTTACGCTTTTTACTAAGCTCTTCAATTTCTAACAATAAGGTTCCCGCATTCATCGGTTGTAAATTAAAAACAGCACTTAATACGACTCTTGAACTCTGTTTAAAAATACTAGTACGATAACCTAATCCTAATTCAGATACTGGTTTTGTAATAATATCTCCATTTTCGTCTAAATAGGTCACTTCTTTTAAAACTTGAGCTAACTCTCCACCATAGGCACCAGCATTCATTACAATACCACCGCCTACACTACCTGGGATTCCTGCCGCAAAAGCCATATTTCCAAGTCCCATCTTCGACAACTGCTTTGAAGTAAATGCAAGGGAAGTTCCTGCAAGAACCTTTGCAGTATGCTCACCCACTTCTATACCTGCAAAACGACTGCCAAGGTGAATTATTACACCTTCATAACCTTTATCACTTACCAAAAGATTACTTCCATTGCCAATTACATAATATGGCATTCTACTCGATTTGCAAACTTCAATAATAGCCTTAATTTCATCTATACTAGTTGGAGAAACAAAATATCTTGCCAGTCCACCTGCACGAAATGTCGTGTGCAAAGTCATTGACTCATTTTCTTTTAAATTTTCCTCTCCAACAATTTTTTCTAATTTATTTTTAATATCCATTAGATAATATCTACTGCTCCTTTTGATAAATTTTCTTGTACTCGTTTATACAATTCTTCTGCTGCATTATATCCCATCTTCTTTTGACGATGGTTAATTGCTGCTGATTCTACAATAATTGCTACATTTCTACCAGGACGTACTGGAAGTCTATGACATAAGATTTTATTTCCTAAATATTCTTCATATTGGTCTTCAATACCTAAACGGTCATATTCTTGATTTTTATCCCATTCTTCTAGATGAATGGTCATGTCAATCGCTTGACTATCTTTTACACTTTCCACACCAAATAAAGTCTTCGCATCAATAATACCAATTCCTCGAAGTTCAATAAAATGACGAGTAATTGCAGGTGCTGAACCAATTAATTCATCATCATTAATCTTTCTAATTTCTACTACGTCATCACTGACTAAACGATGACCTCTCTTAATTAACTCTAATGCAACTTCACTCTTACCAATTCCACTTTCACCAGTAATTAATACACCTTCACCAAATACATCGACTAAAACACCATGAATACTAATCATTGGTGCTAACTGTACTTTTAACCACTGAATAATCTCAGCTAACATATCCGAAGTTGCCTTTTCCGTCATTAGTAACGGCACTCCGTATTTCATTGCAGCATCATACATTTGCTTATCAGGATAATATCCACGACATAGAATTAAACACGGAAATTTAAAGCTAAACAATTTATCATAAATTTCAGCCTTTTTATCATCTGGCATTGAATGAAGGTATTCTTCTTCTACATTACCAATCAACTGAACTCTCTCATTACTAAAATGAGCAAAATGTCCTGTAAGCTGTAATGCTGGACGGTTGATATCAGCATGTCTGATAATGATTTCTTTTGTATCAATTGTCTCTGTTAGATTCTTTAATTCCATTTTTTCAATCAAGGTTGAAACTCTTACTCCTGTCATAGAAACCTCCTTGCTATGCTTCTTGCATACATTCAAATGTATTTATTGTATCACAAGAAAATTTTAGAAACAATACATTTCATAATAATTGTAGACCCGACCAAAGTTTTTATTTATTTTCATATTTTTCTATGCAAAAATACTAAAAAAAGGGCTGTTAACAAACAGCCCTTTCTCTATCTTTTTTCTATACTTCAAACATTAAATCGCCATAAGATGGTACTGGCCAGAATTCCTTATCTACTAACATCTCAAGAACATCAATTGGTGCTCTAAGTGCTTCCATAGCTGGGAATACTTTTTCTCTATAAGCAAATGCTTTTTCTTTTTCAGTTTCAATTGCACTAGCCTGTGCTAAAATCTGTTTTAATTCTTTTAATGCCTTCTGAGTCTTAGCAAGTTCTGTACTAACTTCTACTAACATCTCTTTCTGAACAGATACATCTGCATCTGGGCAAGCATCCTGTACGCTTGAAATAGAAGTTGCAAGCTCTGTTGTATAAGAGATAACAGAAGGAATATACTGTTTAGAAGCCATATCAATCATAGCTAATGCTTCAATATTAATCTTCTTAGAATAGGTTTCATAAAGAATTTCTGCACGAGATTCTAATTCAGCCTTCGTAAAGATTCCAAATTTCTCATAAAGATTTACTGCCTTATCTGTAGTAAGAGCTCCAACAGCTTCTACCATAGATTTGATATTTGGTAAACCTCTACGTTCTGCTTCTTCTACCCATTCATCTGAATAGCCATTACCATTAAAGATTACACGGCTGTGTTCAGTTAAATATTTCTTAATTAAATCATGAATTGCAATATCTTTATCTTCTGCTGCTTCAATGATATCCGCTGCTTCACAGAAAGCTTCTGCAACAATTGCATTCAAAGTAACATTTGGTGCTGCAATAGAGTCTTCTGAACCTACCATACGGAACTCAAATTTATTGCCAGTAAATGCAAATGGTGATGTACGGTTTCTATCGGTAGCATCTTTTGCTAAAGTTGGAAGGGAAGATACACCAGTATCTAATTTACCACCTGTTACACAACTTGTTGCATCACCGGTTTCAATCAACTGATTTACAACATCTTCTAACTGTTCTCCTAAGAAAATTGAGATAATTGCTGGTGGTGCTTCATTTGCTCCAAGACGATGGTCATTACCTACATCGGATGCGGATTCACGAAGTAAATCAGCATGAGTATCTACTGCCTTAATAATACAAGCAAGTACTAATAAGAACTGAATGTTATCGTTAGGAGTTTTACCTGGATCTAATAAGTTTACACCATTATCGGTACTTAATGACCAGTTGTTATGTTTACCAGAACCGTTAACACCAGCAAATGGTTTTTCATGAAGTAAGCACTTCATACCATGATGTTCTGCAACTCTCTTCATCGTCTCCATTACTAACTGGTTGTGGTCTACTGCAATATTAGCAGTATCAAAAATTGGAGCAAGTTCATGCTGTGCAGGAGCAACTTCATTATGCTGAGTCTTAGCAGTAATTCCAAGTTTCCATAATTCTTTATTCAAATCCTGCATGTATTCACCAATACGTTCACGAATAACACCAAAGTACTGATCATCTAATTCCTGTCCCTTAGGTGCTGGTGCACCGAATAAGGTACGTCCTGTAAAGATTAAGTCTTTTCTCTTTAAGAATTTTTCTTTATCTACTAAGAAATATTCCTGTTCTGGTCCAACATTTGCTACAACCTTTGTAGCCTGTGTATTGCCAAATAAACGAACAATTCTAATAGCCTGTTCGCTTACCGCTTCCATTGAACGAAGTAAAGGTGTCTTCTGGTCAAGTGCTTCGCCTGTGTAAGAGCAAAATGCTGTAGGAATACAAAGGATTTTACCTACGCCAGATTCTTTAATAAATGCTGGTGATGTACAGTCCCAAGCGGTATAACCTCTTGCTTCAAATGTTGCACGAAGTCCACCAGATGGGAAAGATGAAGCATCCGGTTCACCTTTAATTAATTCCTTACCAGAAAACTCTAACATCGTTTTCCCCATTTCATCAGGAATTGTTACGAAAGAGTCATGCTTTTCAGCAGTAATACCAGTAAGTGGCTGGAACCAATGAGTAAAATGGGTTGCTCCCTTACTAATAGCCCAATCTTTCATTGCTTTAGCAACTACATCAGCATCTGCCATTGCTAGTTCTCCACCGTTTTCCATTACGTCTACAACCGCTTTGTAAACTTTCTTTGGTAAGTATTCTTTCATCTTAGAAAGGTCAAATACATTTTCTCCAAAAATTTTTGCTACATCGATAAATTCACTCATAGGTTCATCCTCCCTCATTTTAGCATATTAATAAATAAGATAAGTGTATGAAAGCATAAAAGGCGTCCCTCAAAATAAGGAACGCCTTTGTTCTTAACTAACTATTACGCTATTAAGATACAACACTTTCAAGGAAAATGCAAGTACTTTTTTTAATTTTTGATAAAATCAAATTATTCTGCTTTACCAATACATCCAAATAATTCCATTTTTTCTTTAACAGTTGCTTTGATAGCTTCTGCACCTGGAGCTAATAATTTACGAGGGTCAAATCCTTTACCTTCCTGATCTTTACCAGCTTCGATGTATTTACGAGTTGCTTCTGCAAAAGCGATCTGGCATTCTGTATTTACATTGATTTTAGCAACACCTAAAGAGATTGCTTTTTTGATCATGTCTTCTGGAATACCTGAACCACCATGAAGTACTAATGGCATCTGACCAACTTTTTCTTCGATAGCAGCTAAAGTTTCAAAGCTAAGTCCTTCCCAGTTTGCTGGATATTTACCATGGATGTTACCAATACCAGCAGCTAACATATCTACACCTAAGTCAGCAATCATCTTGCATTCGTCAGGATCAGCACATTCGCCTCTACCTACAACGCCGTCTTCTTCACCACCGATAGAACCTACTTCTGCTTCGATAGACATACCTTTTTCACGGCAGATTGCTACTAATTCTTTGGTTTTTTCTACGTTTTCTTCGATAGAATATTTAGAACCATCAAACATGATTGATGAGAAACCAGCTTCGATACAAGCTTTAGCTCCTTCATATGAACCATGGTCTAAGTGTAATGCAACAGGAACAGTAATTCCTAATTCATCAACCATAGCACTTACCATACCAACGATGGTTTTATATCCACACATATATTTACCAGCACCTTCAGATACACCCAAGATAACTGGGGACTTTAATTCCTGAGCGGTCTGTAAAACGGCTTTAGTCCATTCTAAGTTGTTGATATTAATGTGTGGTACGGCATATTTGCCAGCTTTTGCTTTTTTAAGCATTTCTGTAGCAGCTACTAACATTTTAAAAACCTCCAATAAAAATAAAAAACTTTGCGTTAATTGCGCTTCAATTATTATAACCTAACTCTATGCGATTAGTCAACATTTTTCATCGTTAACTGGATTCTCTTTTTCTTAAGGTCTACACTTAGTACTTTAACAGATACAATATCTCCAACCTTTACCACATCTAATGGATGTTTAATATAACGTTCGGTCATTTGAGAGATGTGTACAAGCCCATCTTGATGTACTCCGATATCTACAAATGCACCAAAATCAATGACATTCCGAACAGTTCCTTTTAATACCATTCCCTCTTTTAAATCCTTCATCTCCATAACATCGGTGCGAAGAAGGGGTTTTGGCATTTCATCTCTAGGATCACGACCTGGTTTCTCTAATTCTTTTATAATGTCTTTAAGCGTTAACTCTCCAATTCCAGTAAGTTCTGATAGTTTTTTAATGTCCTTTGTTAAGTCCTTATATTCTAATAGTTTAGCAACAGCACCATAGCTTTCTGGATGAACAGCGGTATTATCTAATGGATTACTACCTCCACGGATACGTAAAAATCCAGCACATTGTTCATAAGCCTTTGGACCAAGTTTTGCAACCTTTAATAACTGCTTACGATTGTCAAAGCTACCATTTACTTCACGATATTCTACAATATTTTTAGCAATCGTTTTATTAATACCAGAAATATATTCTAATAACGCTGCGGATGCAGTATTTAAATCAACACCTACACGGTTTACACAATCCTCTACTACTCCACCTAAGACTTGTCCAAGTCTCTTCTGATTCATATCATGCTGATACTGACCTACACCAATTGAACGAGGTTCGATTTTAACAAGCTCTGCTAGTGGGTCTTGTAATCTTCTAGCGATAGAAGCTGCACTTCTTTGGCCTACATCAAAATTTGGAAATTCTTGTGTTGCTAATTTACTTGCTGAATATACTGACGCACCTGCTTCATTTACAATGACATATTGTAATGGAGTATCGACTTCTTTAATCAAAGAAATAATTACTTGCTCGGATTCTCTTGAAGCAGTACCATTTCCAAGAGAGATTAATGTAATTCCATATTTTTTAATCAGCTCTTTTAAAATTTTCTTAGATTCTTCTACTTTATTCTGTGGTGCTGTTGGATAAATAACAACCGTATCAATAACCTTACCAGTTGGGTCTACAACAGCTAACTTACAACCAGTACGAAAAGCAGGGTCCCATCCTAACACAGTATGTCCTGAAATTGGAGGTTGCATTAATAACTGCTCTAAGTTTTTACCAAATACTTTCATGGAAGTTTCTTCTGCTTGTTCTGTTAACTGATTTCTAATTTCACGTTCTACTGCTGGTGCAATTAATCGTTTATAACTATCCGCAATGACATCTAATAGAATAGGGGTTGTCACTTCATTTTCTTTTAAAATGGTTTTATTCTTAAGATAAATCATGATATGGTCAAGTGGTGCTTCAATTTTTACACTTAGTTCTTTTTGTGCTTCACCACGGTTTAGTGCTAATACTCTATGACCTACAACCTTTTTAATCGGCTCACTGTACTCATAATACATTTCAAATACGGAATTATCTTTCTTCTCCTTTGTTGGACTAGAGGTTAAAATTCCTTCATCGATTGTAAGCTGTCTAATACGCATACGATAATCCGCCTCATCTGCAATCTGTTCAGCAATGATATCACAAGCTCCATTTAATGCTTCTTGTTCTGTCTTTACTTCTTCATTACAATATTCCTTTGCAGTTTCTAAAATCGGAGTCGTTGTTTCCTGCGCTAAAATAATTTTTGCTAAAGGCTCTAATCCTCGTTCTTTTGCAATCATTGCACGAGTACGACGTTTTGGTCTATATGGTCTATATAAATCATCTACTACAACCATTGTCATAGCTTCTTCAATCTTCTTCTTTAACTCATCTGTTAATTTACCTTGTTCTTCAATTGAAGACAACACTTGTCTCTTTTTATCATCTAAATTTCGAAGATACGTAAGTCTTTCATCTAAACTTCTTAATACTTCATCGTTTAATCCACCCGTTACTTCTTTTCTATAACGGGAAATAAATGGAATGGTATTGCCCTCATCAATTAATTTGATTGTCGCTTCTACCTGCTCTATTCGTATTCCTAATTCACTTGCTATTATTTTTGTAATATCCATATTTGATTATTCCTTTCTTATGTGATATAATGATGATTTGGAGGATACAAAAATGAAGAATCACATACTATTAATGTTTTTACTTATTTTTATTTTTTCTGTTTGGCTAAACCTAGCTATGCTTATCAAACAATTCCATCTTACACCAATCAAACTACTATTGAAATCCAAAGTAAACCCATCACTAAAACTCCTAAAAATAATGTCCATTCTATTAAAAGCCTACATTGGATGTTTAGCCTTTTTGCATTCTTATTAATCGCTCTTGGTATAATCTTTCTTTTCTCTTTGTTCTTTTAATCTCCAAAATTTATTGATATTTTATCATAATTATACTATTATGTCACTAATTTAGTGCAGACTAACAAAATGTTAAATTTTTTTTAAAAAAGTATTACTTTTTTTTACATTATCTGTTATAATGTAACTCGTTTATTATATAACAGTAAGGAGTGTAAAAAATGAGAAAGCATTTCGTTTTCTTCTCTTTGTTTATTATATTTTTATTTTGTTATCATATGAATACATTTGCAGCCTCTAATAAAGACTTTACACTTGGCAACAACAGTGAAAATATAATAAATGGTGGAAGTATTGCTTATGAAGATGGTCTTACTTATTGTTCAGACCAAAATGCAGCACAGTATTTATACGTATTAAAAAATGATAAGAAAACTCTATTAAGTAAGAACCGTGTTTCTTACATTAACCTAACAAAAGATTCTGTTTTTTATCTAAAAGATTCGAAACAGATTTATAAGATGAACAAAAAGACAAAAAAGAAAGAAGTGATTTACAAAAGCAAATCCGAAATCACTGATTTTTATGTTGTAAATAGTAATACATTCTATTTCATTGCAGATGGCAACATCCATTACTACGATAAAAAAGATACTATTCTTAAAAAAGACGGTAACATCGTACATATTATTCCTACCGCTAATGGAGTAATCTATGCAAAAGGCAAGCTTTTTAATTGGACTCTTTATGCAAATGATAAAACAATTACAAAAGAAGTATCTTTTTTCTATGAAGTAGATGGAACTTTATATTTTACAAAAGACAGCAAGGATATGCAAGCTTCTTGTAAAGAACTTTTTAGTACTTCTACTCCTTCTAAAAAAGTAGAAACATATAAAAATACCGATACAGAAACTTTATCGAATACCGATACCATAGCAGAAAATGAAGAAGCCACTTTACTAACTGCGGATGAAGAAAATGATAAAGTTACAACATTAGATTCAAGTATAAAATCTGCACTCAGCTCTGTTAGTACTGGTCAAGAAAACATCGTAAAACGAGCAATGCAGATGTATAAAATCAAATGGACTCCTAAAAAGAACATTTACAGTTGGGGTAAACGTTCTGTATTTAAAAAAGGTGTAACCTACCAAGGACTTCCTTATGGACAAGCAGTCAATGCATCTTATGTTCCTTGGAATACTTCTCTTTCTGGATTTATTAGTGCTGTCAATAATAGCTCTAGTAGAATGTACACTAGAAGGTCTACTTATAATAAATCAGCACCTTATTATTCTACAGACTGTAGTGCATTTGTTTCTTGGGCTTGGCAAGCTAGTTCTCGTAAAACGACAAGAAGCTTACAGAGTATTTCTAATAAGGTATCCACCCAATCTATTTACAGTATGCAAATCGGAGATGCTTTAGTTTATGCTGGTTCTCATACTGTTTTAGTTACTGACGTTGGATATTATAGTAATGGAAACTTAGCTTATATTGAAATTACGGAACAAACCCCACCTAAGGTTACTCAAACTCGTTATGGTGCTGGTGGAGATTATACACTTAGTAAATTGACTTCTAAATATTTTAAATCGCATTATATTTTATATCGTTATAAAAATCGAACCTCTGTAAAATATACACATAATTGCAATGTTCGATTAGATGGTGATACTTGTTCAAAATGCTTAAGTAAACAAAAAATCACAGGACTTAGTAAATCCAACGGAACCATATCAACCGTTACACTTTCTTGGGATAAAGAAGAAGGTGTCGATGGTTACAAAGTATATCGTTCCACTTCTGCTAATAGTGGATTTGTTAAAATTGCTACTTTAACTGGAAAATCAAATAATCGTTTTAAAGATACTAATTTGGACAATAATAAAACCTATTATTATAAGGTAAGGGGATATGACGGAGACAATCACACACAATATTCTTCTGTGATTAGCTTTAAAACATCAGATATTGCCCCTGATATAGTAGATATTTATAAAAAAGATGATGGCATCCATATCGTATGGAATAAAACAGCTGGTGCTTCTTCTTATCGAATTTATCGAAAAACAATTAATTCCGATTATGAAAGACTTAGTATTCTTGATAACAACGATACTTCTTATATTGATACCGAAGCTGATACTGAAAACAATACCGTTTATACTTATAAGGTTATTGCTTATCAAACGATTGATGGTAAAAATTATCCAAGTAAATCAAAAACTCGTAGTTGGATACGACCTAGTGTTATTACAACCACAGAAGTTCGAACTTCTGGAAACTATATAAAATGGAATGCAGTTAAGAATGCAGACAGTTATCTTTTATACCGTAAACCCGTTGGTGGAACTTGGGAACGATTACTATTCACTGAGAAAACAAGCTATACAGATAAAAAAGCATTATCTGGAATTTCTTACGTTTATGTTTTACGTGTAGTATATAATTCCAATTTTTCTGCGGTATCTAATGTAACCGATCCTATAAAAGATGATTGGAGTGAAGTTGAAATTCCATCAATGAAATCCGCTTCATTAGCTTCAAATGGTTCTAAAATCACTTGGACTAAAATTAATAAATGTTCTGGATATTACTTATATCGAAAAGAAGCTGGTAAAAATTGGCAAAAAGTAGCAACAGTATCCGGAACTACTTACACGGATACAAGCGCAAGTAGTTATAAATTTTACTATTATTCAACAAAAGCCTATTCATCAGCTGGAAATGAGACTTCTACTAGTGAGAAATCTTCTAACATTGCAAGAAAAGCAAAACTTAGTGTTTCTGCAACAAACCATTCTAATAATATTTCTATTAAGTGGTCTAATGTTTCAGCATCATCTTATAGACTTTATCGCCGTGTTGCAAATTCAAGTAATTGGCAACGCTTAACTATTACCAATAAAACAAGTTTTACCGATAAAACTGCTTCCTATGGTGTTAAATATGTTTATGCGGTTTCCGCTTTCTGTAATGGAGAGTCTGCTGCAAACCTTACTTTATCAAATAGCATTACACATGAACTTTTTATACCAACAGTAAAGGTCAAAAAAAATGGTAGAAAAGCAACTATTACTTGGAATAAAATCACTGGTGCCACTAGTTATTACGTTTATTGCCGAAGAAAAGGACAAGAATGGAAAAGACTAGCACAAATTTCCGGTCGCTCTTATACATATAAAGTTCCAAAAGCTGGACAATATTATTTCTGTGCGAGAGCGGTAAGAGGAAATGTAGCCAGTAGCCATAAAACAAGTAAAGTATTTAAATTCAAGTAAAATATACCACGGAGGTTCTCTCCGTGGTTCATCTATATCTAAAGGAGACTATATATGAAACAAAACCACCTTATTCTCTCGTTTATCTTCTTTTTATTTCTCATTATTTTTCCCCATTATCAAGTAAATGCCACAAGTTTTTATTTAGGTAATAACAGCGAAAATATCTTAAATGGTGGTGTCATTGCCTATGAAGATGGTAATACCTATTGTTCAGACCAAAATGCATCCCATTATTTATATGTATTAACAGAAAATAATACTAAAACCTTATTAAGTAAAGATTCTTGTTCCTACATTAATTTATCAAATAACCGGATTTATTATGTAAATAACCAAACCGAGATTTGTAGTATTGATAAAAATGGCAAAAATAAACAAGTACTTTTTAAATCTAAGACTTCTATCAAGGACTTTTATTTAGTAAATGATAGTTTCTATTTTATTTCTGATGGCAATATCCATTGTTATAAGGTTAAGGATGAAATCATAAGTAAAGATGGTAACATCTCTCATATGATTCCAACTTCATCGGGAATCATTTATGCAAAGGGAAGTCTTTTAAATTGGACTTTATATGCGAATGGAAATGTAATTGAAAAAAATGTCACTTCTTTTTATACAGTAGATGACTATTTATACTTTACGAAAGAAAATAAAAATAAACAAATTTCAGTATCTAAACTTTTTAATACGGATAATCCTTCTAAATACATCGAAGATTACAAAGATAATGAAAAGGATGTCGAACTTTCTGATATTGATAGCGTTGCACTAGAAGAAAAAGGTGAACTAGTAACTGCTGAGGATAAGGAAAATGAAGTCACTACTTTATCAAATAACTATACCTCTCTTCTATCAAAGGTTAGTAAAGGACAACAAAATATCGTAAAACGAGCAATGCAGATGCATGAAATCAAATGGACTCCTAAAAAAGATATTAAGAGTTGGAACAATGCCTATACTTTTAAAGCTGGAACTACTTATTCTGGACTTCCTTATGGACAGCCTGTTAGTGCTTCCTATGTACCTTGGAAGACTTCCCTTAGTGAATTTATTACCATGGTTGACAATAGTTCTAGCAAGATGTATACAAGTCGTTCAACTTACAATAAGACTGCTCCTTATTACTCAAATGATTGCAGTGCTTTTGTTTCTTGGGCTTGGCAAACTGCTAGTAGAAAAACAACCTCTTCGCTATCAAGCGTAGCAAATAAAGTAGCAACCCAATCCATTTATGGCGTTGAAATCGGAGATTCACTTGTATATGCTGGTTCTCATACTGTTTTAGTAACCGACGTCGGCTATGATGCAAGCGGAAACCTTGCTTATATTGATATTACCGAACAGACTCCTCCACAGACTAAGAAAACGCGTTATGGTGCAGATGGAGAATATCCACTTAGTACATTGACTTCTAAATATTTTAAATCAAAATATATTTTATATCGTAGTAAAACAAGAGATTCCGTTACTTATACTCATAATTGTGACGTTCGCTTAGAAGGTGATACTTGTACGAAATGTGCATCTACCATTAGTAATCCTATCATCCAAAGTATTACTAAAAATACCAATGGAACTTTGATTTCTTGGCAAGCTACGAAAGGAGCAACTTACTTAGTTTATCGAAAAACTCCAAATCAAATGCCAAAAGAAGACTATACCCTTCTTGCTACTACAACTACTGCTTCTTATTTAGATACGACATCTTCTAATGATAGTACTTACTTATACTATATTAAGATTAAAAATACTAGCTATGACGATACAGGAATCTGGATTGACTCTCCTACTACTACGAAAACACAGGCCAAAACAGATGGAAATTATTTAGAATGGTCAGATATTACAGGATGCGATAAATATTATGTTTATCGTGATGGACAAAAAATTGCTGAGACCACAGATTCTAACTATATTGATGGTACCTTCGCATCAGCTACTACTTATAAATATGCAGTGAGTGCAATCTACAGTTACAAGGAATCACGACTTTCTTCTAGTGTATCATTAAAATCAGTAACCATTACTAAATTAAGTACACCAAAATTAAAGTCCGCTACTTCCTCCAAAATCACTTGGGATAAAGTAGCAAATGCCCAAGGATACTATGTATACCGCAAAGAACCAAATGGAAGCTTTAAAAAGATTGCGACAACTACAAGTACTTCTTATACCGATACAGCAGCATCAAAAACCAAGGCCTATTACTATATGGTAAAAGCCTATAATGGTTTAACTACAAGTTCTAGTAGTAATTCTATTTTAAGAAAAGCAACGCTTTCAATTAGTGCAAAAAATGTTTCGAATGGAATTAAAATACAGTGGTCTAAAGCCAATACTGATGTAGTTTACAAGCTTTATCGAAGACAAAAAAAGACCGCTTCTTGGAAATTATATGCGACAATTGGTTCAACTGCTTATACCAATACTAAGGTTACTTTACAACAAAATTACCAGTATGCAGTTAAAGCATATTATAAAAACACACTAATTTCAAACCAAGCAAATTCATCACTTATCACCCATAAATTAGTAGCTCCAACTCTTAAGACTTCAGTTAATAAGAAAAAAGTTACTCTTACAATAGGAAAAGTAAGCGGTGCTACTAAATATCAAATTTATCGTAAGACAAAGACTGGTAGTTGGAAAAAGATGACTACTACTACCAAACTTACTTACACCAATACCTTTAGTAAATCTGGTAGCTACTATTACCGTGTACAAGCTTACTATACAAAGAACGAGAAAACTTATTATAGCCCCTATGTTACAAGCTCTTTAGCAAAAATAAAATAATAAAAGAACCTGCTCTGGGGGAGCAGGTTCTTTTATTTAACAATGAAAAAGGGAGGAGAGCTGTTATCCAGCTCTTTATGAAAAAAAAAATTTAAAAAATTAAGGTAGTAAGCATTTTTTTATTTATCAGCTCTTGCTTTGCTGATGGTTAAAGTATATGCTATAGATATGTTTAGAATGTGTGGATTGTGTAAAAGATTTATAAACGATATTTGAACAAATTATGAACAGGAGATTTGTATGCAAAATTTTAATATCACAGAAGAATTAAAAAAACTTCCAACCTCTCCAGGAGTCTATTTAATGCATAATGACCGTGATGAAATTATCTATATTGGCAAGGCAATTAATTTAAAAAATCGTGTCCGCCAATATTTCCAAAGCAGTCGCAATAAAACTGCCAAAATTCAAAAAATGGTTTCCCATATTGCTTGGTTTGAATATATTCTTACCGATTCAGAATTAGAAGCTCTTATTTTAGAGAGTAATTTAATTAAAGAACATCAGCCTAGATATAATACCATGTTAAAGGATGATAAAAACTATCCTTATATTAAAGTTACAATACAAGAACCATACCCTAGAATCTTATTTGCCAGAGAACGAAAAAATGATAAATCGAAGTACTTTGGTCCTTATACCAGTTCCGAATCCGTAAAGGATACGATTTTACTCTTGCACAAGCTTTTTAAGATTCGTACTTGTAACCGCAGGCTTCCTAAAGATATCGGTAAAGACCGTCCTTGTCTAAATCATCATCTAGGTCAATGTGATGCTCCGTGTCAAGGTCTTATTAGTAGGGAAGAATACCTCTCTCATATTAACCATGCTCTTGATTTTTTGAGTGGTAAAAATTTTAAAGAAGTAGAGGAAACTTTAACGAAAAAAATGCTAGAAGCTTCTGATCATTTAGATTTTGAGACTGCTGCCACCTATCGTGACCAACTTTCTCATGTAAAACAAATTGAACAAAAACAAAAGATTACAACTGATAGTAATGAAGACCGCGATATCCTAGCCGTTGCCCATGAAGGAAACGATGCGATTGTCCAAGTTTTCTTTGTAAGAAATGGACGATTACTTGGCAGAGACCATTTCCATGTCTACACCGACGAATCTGAAAGCAAACCTGAGATTTTAGAAGCCTTCATTAAACAATACTATGCTGGAACACCTTATATTCCAAAGGAATTATTACTAGGTGAGAAGCTAGCAGAACAAGCTTTAATTGAAAATTGGTTAACCTCTCGTAGAAATCAAAAAGTCTCCATCGTTGTTCCTCAAAAAGGGGAAAAAATGCGAATGGTGGAACTTGCTAAGAAAAATGCCTTTCTTGCCCTCTCAAAAGACCGTGAGAAATCCCGTCGTGAACACCTTCGTACATTAGGAGCTGCCAATGAACTAGCAAAAATTTTAAATATAAAATCCGCTCATCGAATTGAAGCTTTTGATATCTCTAATATCAGTGGATTTCACTCTGTTGGTTCAATGGTTGTATTTGAAGATGGTAAAGCAAAATCTCATGATTACCGAAAATTTAAAATTCGCTCTGTTAAAGGACCGGATGACTATGCTTCGATGTATGAAGTCCTAACTAGACGATTTCACCATGATTCTCATCCAGACCTTATCTTAATGGATGGTGGAAAGGGACAAGTTGCAATTGCTAAAAAAGTACTATCAAAACAACAACTTGATATTCCTGTCTGTGGTATGGTAAAAGATGACCACCACCGTACAAGAGGATTATACTTTAATAATACCGAGCTTCCAATTGATACACATTCTGAAGTCTTTAAACTCATTACAAGAATCCAAGACGAAGCTCATCGATTTGCAATTGAATATCACCGAAGTCTTAGAAGCAAAGGACAGGTTCATTCGATATTAGACGAGATTCCAGGAATTGGGCCTACTAGAAGAAAAGCCTTGATGAAACACTATCCTTCGATTGAAGAAATAAAAACAGCGACTGTTTCTGACCTAGCAAATGTACCAGGCATGACACAAACAGCCGCCGAAAATGTCTATCATTTTTTTAGACGTTAAAACAACTTCCTCCGATGAACTCTCGGACAATGGAGTTCATCGGGATTTGATTGGTATCAATTCCAAGGAAATAATCAAAGAATTTCAAGAGTCGTTTTGCTTCCATATATTCTTTACAATCCGAAGGAATTCCATATAATAAAGGCTCTGCAAAGATTTTTAATACTGCCAGTTCATAGATCGATGCAGAATTAAATACCACATCCGCTTCTTCTTGATAAGGGAAGATATTTAGTTCCTCTCCCTTTCTTACCGAAGGCCATCTTGCAATCGTAGAACGTGCATCCGTTCCCCTCGTTCTTGCATCTCTTACAATTCTTCTAATCAATCGTCCATCCGTCGTTGGAATTCGATTGTGTTCATCAATACAAAGCTGAGTTAATGCACTTAAATAAATCTTATATTTACTTTCCTTTGGTAAGGTCAATGACATTTTATCATTTAACGCATGGATTCCTTCAATAACTAAGATATCATTTTCTCCTAGCTGTAACGAATCCCCTCGGTATTCCTTCTTCCCTTCTTTAAAATTAAAAGTAGGAAGCTCTACTCTCTTTCCATCTAACAATGCATTCATATCGTGATTGAATAACTCAAGGTCTAAACATTCAAGACACTCATAATCATACTCTCCGTTTTCATCACGAGGCGTAAACTCACGATTGACAAAATAGTTATCCACACTAATTGGATGAGGAATCATTCCATGTGCACGAAGCTGAATAGATAAACGATGAGAAGTTGTTGTCTTACCTGATGAAGATGGACCTGCAATCATAATAAATTTACAGCTCTTTTTCTTCATAACTTCCTCTGCAATATCGGCAAGCTTCTTTTCCTGTAAAGCCTCTTGAACCAGAATTAGTTCATTAATCTTTCCATGAGAAATAACATCATTTAAATCACCAACGGTATTTACCCCAAGCATTTCACGCCAAGAAATCGTTTCTTTTAATGTTTTAAACAATTTCGGTTGTGGTACAAAGGCTGGAATACTCTTTGGATTTTCTTTCTTTGGAAAACGAAGTACAAATCCATCCTCATAAGCACATAAATCAAAATATTTTAGATATCCCGTACTAGGAACCATATATCCATAAAGATAATCTTCAAAATCCCCCAAACGATAGATATTAACCGAAGAACTGCGTCTATAAGATAGAAGCTTTTCCTTATTTGGCATTCTATGGTTTGCAAATATCTGCATTGCATCGGCAGTACTTACCACTTCTTTTCTAATTGGTAAATCCTGTTCAACCATTTTGATCATTTCAGATTTTACTTGCTGTAAAAACTCTTCTGAGATTTCTACTTTGCCCTCAATCTCAATATATACACCACGAATAACCGAAAATCTCACCCATACATTATCAATATTTTCACGACCTGCAATCTTAAACACTGCCCTTAGCATCATTAAAACTAAGCTTCTTTCATAGGCTTTAATTCCTGGTGTGTCCTTTGCAGTAATAAAATTTAATGTACAATCCTTTTCAACAGGACGACTTAACTCTAATAGCTTGCCACCTGCCTCTACTAACAAAATGTCATATTTAGTCTGAGGCTGATATTCCTTCGCAATTTGTGCATATAAAGTTCCCTTTGGATATTCTTTTTGCTCTCCATTAATCGTTAAAATTGGCATAGGCTTCCCCACTTTCTACAAAACTTGACAAGGTGCTTGAGGCTGTGCGGTAAAGATTTCTAATTCAGGAAAATCTCCTCTTATTCTTTCTGCCATAATCGGAATAAAAATCTTCTCTAATCCAAAATGTCCTGCATCAATAATGGAAATTCCCATTGCTTGTGCATCAATTCCTTCATGATGACCGATATCTCCTGTAATTAACACCTCTGCCTGTGTATTTTTTGCAGCTTCAATCATCGAACGACCTGAACCTGGTGAAATCGCAACTCTTTTTACCTTACCTTCTAATCCTTTCGCTGGATAAACGTTTACGTTCTTTACCATAAATCGTTCTTTGACTCTTTCACAAAGTTCTCTTAGTGTACATTCTTCTTCTAAATTTCCAGTCTTTCCAATTCCCCATGGAGTTTCTAATTCATCACTCATCACTTCCATTGGCACTCCCATACCAAGTCCTAACAGCATCGCTGCCATATCTGCCATTCCATCTGGAGCTGCATCAAAGCTTGTGTGCATTGCATAATAAGAAATATCACTGCCAATAATTCCAAGTAAACGTCTACCAATAAAATCTTCGTCGGTAATACGCTTTACCGAATGAAATAATAACGGATGGTGAGTTAATAAAAAATCGCAATTGTTACGAATCGCATCGGCTACTACTTCATCTGTTGCATCTAATGCTACATAAACTCTTTTTACCTCTTTATCTCTTCGTCCTGCTAATAAACCTACATTGTCCCAGCTACAGGCACAAGTAGGCGGAATCATCTCTTCTAAATAATGAATAAGTTCTATTGCTTTCATTCGTATCACCTCTCAAAAAGTTTTCTTGCACTTGCATTTAATGCAAGTTCTTCTTTTAACTCATGTTTTCTCTCCCTTGCAGAATGTGGTAAATTTTGATAAATATGCTCTTTTATCTTTTTTTCCTGCTGCAAATATTTCCATAAGACTTCATCTTTATTTTCTAATAGACATCCACCATAAAGGTCTTCAATCTCTGATGTATGCTTCGAATTACCAACTACTACCTTCATAACGGTATAATACTTGTCCATATCCACAATCATTTCTTCTCTTACAATCGCAAGTCCATTGTCTCGTAAAAATTTACGTACCATTTGAAGTTCTGACTGCGGCGAAAGAATAAATTGCGAAATCGAATCCCATAAATCCCTTCGTCTTTCAAGAATATTGCAAATTAGTGGTCCACCCATTCCCGCTATCACAACGGTATCAGCTTCACCAGCCTCTAATTTTTCCAGACCATCACTTAGCCTTGTTTCAATTACATCGTCCATTTGATACTTATGTATGGCCTCAGTTGCCCTTGATAGTGGTCCTTCCCCAATATCCATCGCATAGGCCTTTTTAATTTTCTTTTGTTCTATCAGCCAGATGGGCAGATGGGCATGGTCTGTGCCAATATCAGCAACAGATGTGCCCTCTGGAACAAAATCTGCGATTTTTTGTAATCTCAGTGATAACTCCATTTATCCTTCTCTCTTTCTAATTCATCTTTAATCTAAGAAATCTCGTAATTTTCTGCTTCTACTTGGATGACGTAACTTTCGAAGTGCTTTCGCCTCAATCTGACGAATGCGTTCTCTAGTTACATTAAAATCCCTTCCCACCTCTTCTAAAGTACGAGCTTTTCCATCATATAATCCAAATCGAAGGCAAATAACTTGCTGTTCTCGATTGGTAAGCGTATCTAATACCTGTGCCAATTGCTCCCTTAATAAAACCTGCGTTGTTACTTCAATCGGAACCTCCACCTGATTGTCCTGAATAAAGTCACTAAGGTGGGAATCCTCTTCTTCACCAATTGGCGTTTCTAACGATACCGGGTCCATTGAAACCTTTAATATTTCTTTTACTCGCTTTGGCGTTAATTCCATATATTTTGCAAGTTCCTCGACGGTTGGCTCTCTTCCAAGTTCTTGAACCAACTGCCTTGACGTGCGAATTAAACGATTAATCACTTCCACCATATGCACTGGAATACGAATCGTTCGCCCTTGGTCTGCAATTGCCCTTGTAATGGATTGCCTTATCCACCACGTTGCATAGGTGCTAAACTTATATCCCTTTGTATAATCAAATTTTTCCACAGCCTTAATAAGACCTAAATTCCCTTCTTGAATTAAATCTAATAACTGCATTCCTCTGCCAGTATAATGCTTTGCAATGCTAACAACTAAACGCAAATTACTTTCTGCTAATTTTTTACGTGCAACTTGACTGCCCTCACTGATATCCTTTGCCAAAGAAATCTCTTGTTCATGCGTAACAAGTGGAATTTTTCCAATTTCTTTTAAATACATCCTAACAGGGTCTGTCATATACTCTGCACTAATTTCTAATTCTTTTATATCATCTGCTGGCGTATTAATAATTTCTACTTGATGAGCTTCTAAACAATCTAAGATGGTCTCCAACTCCTCTCCATCGATTTCTTCATCTGAGAAAAAATTCATAATCTCCTGGTAGTCCAGTTTACGTTGTCTTTTGTCAGAATAAAGTAATAGATTTTGTAGACACTTACGAAATTGTTGACTGCTCATATTCTAACTCCTCACCTAGACAATTCTTTACTGAACTGTCTATAGTTTTACCTTATTTTAGGTAAATATACAGATTTTTAAGTTCCGACTGTGCTTTTAAGATTTCTTGTAACGAAGCAATGCCAGAAACCTTTCGTCCAGCCTTTTCTAAACTATTTTGTTTTATCTTTCTTACTAAATCGGTTAGGATTTTCTCTTGTGCTTTGGTATCTTCTATCCCTACTAATTCTGTATTAAAAATTTGAGAAATTTGATTGTAATCTTGCTCATCGTTAATAAAATGATTCAATAATTGTGCAGGTTGCATCTGCCCCTTTTCACTCATAATCTTATAAATCATTGTCGCTACTTTTCTATAGGTTTCATCAGTAAAGTCCACTGGCTGAATATAAGAAGAAACTGCTTCAAAACACCCCGGAAGCATAATCAAATAAGATAGCATTAATTTTTGTGCCTTTTGCATTCCTGTTTCGATTTTTTTATTTCCCTTTACTTTTACAGGTGTTTGTTCTTGTCTATATTCTAATTTTGCACCAAAGTCAGAAACTAATCGCCTTAGTGCATCTACATTCATATGAAATTCTAATGCAACTGCCTTTAGATAATTCTCTCGTTCTAGTTCCTCTGTAAACTCTAATAGTTTTTGTGCAACTTCTCTTTGAAAATGAGTTTGGGCTGCCGGATCACTAAAATCATATTTTTTTCGCAGTACTTCGATTTCAAAAATAAAACTATTTTTTGCTTCTTTAATACGCTTTTTAAATGCATCCGCACCTTCGGCTTTAATAAACTCATCTGGGTCCTTATAAGGCTTCATATTTAGAACTCGTATATCCATATCCACCTGTTTTAAGATTGGAATGGCTCTAAGTGCTGCCTTTATTCCTGCATCATCACTATCATAAGTTAAAACGACCTCAGAAACATAACGTTTCAAAAGAAGGGCATGTTGTTGTGTAAATGCGGTTCCTAATGAAGCGACCGCATTGGTAAAGCCTGCTTGATGCATTGAAATCACATCCATATAGCCCTCACAAATTAGGAAATAAGATTCTCTAGAACGCTTTGCTCTGTGAAGCCCATATAGATTTCGACTCTTATCAAATAGTAGGGTTTCTGGTGAGTTTAAATACTTCGGCTCTCCATTACCCATTACTCGCCCACCAAATCCAATGACCTTACTATTCACATCCATGATCGGAAACATTACACGGTTCCAAAACCTGTCCCCTGCATACCTTTCTTCAATCTTTACAAGACCTGAATAGGACAACAATTCATCCGTATATCCCTTGCTCTTTAAAAATTGGTATAAATCATCAGGACGAGAAGACGAATATCCTAAACCAAAGGCTTGAATGGTTTCATCACTAAGTCCTCTACCCGTTAGATACTTATAGGCTCTCTTTCCATTTTCACTTTTAAGGCAATAATAATAATATCTTGCCGCTAATTTATTGACTTCAAGTAGTAGCTTTCGTCTGTCATTTTCCTGCCTATTACCAGCTTCTTCCTTCTTTGGCAGTTCGATTCCTGCTCGATTTGCAAGAAACTCTACTGCTTCTTTAAACGAATAATTCTCATATTCCATTACAAATGTGAATACATTTCCTCCTGCTCCACATCCAAAGCAGTAATAAAGCTGGGTATCCGGTGCTACGGAAAAAGAACCCGTTTTTTCATTGTGAAAAGGACACAATCCAAAAAAACGATTTCCCTTTTTTGTTAATTTCACATAGCTACCAATGACCGAGACAATGTCACTTGCTTGACGTACTTCTTCTATTAATTCATCCGAATAAAACAAAATCATCACTCTCTTTTTTTTAGATGATTCTAGTTTAACATATTTTTTAAATTATGCAATCGCCAAGAAAAATTTTGTCCTTCTTTATGCAATCTACATAGGAAGTAATCATAGGATAAGCAGACTCTTCTTTGGAATGATACCATATCCCATGCATTCCTGCCTGTATTGCACCTTCTACATCCTTTTTAACACTATCTCCAATAAATACACATTCCTCTGGCTTACATCCTGCCTTAGCTAGGCATAAATCAAAAAACTCCTTCGAAGGTTTTTCTGCTCCTGCTTCTTCACTGCTTACAATGTAATCAAATTCATCTAAGATTCCTAAACTCTTTAATTTTTCATATTGGATATAAGCTGTTAAATCGGTTCCGATTCCAAGCTTAATTCCTTTTTTCTTCAATGCGTGTATCAATTCGACAACTCCCTCTTCTGGAGTCATTGCCTCTAACATGCTCCCCCAATAAGCATGATACATCTCAATCGCTGCGGATGGTTTTGAAATTCCAAGCGATTCTAGAAAACATTGAAATCTAATTAAACGGTCATGAATTGCACAATTATTGGTTCCAAGTCTATCAAAAATACCTTTTCTTATCTTTTCTAAATGCTCTCTTGTAAAACTTGGTTCTAAATTTAGTTTTTTCTTCGCATAGGCTTCTAGGTTTTTCATGCCAATGAGATGCATGGCATCATAGTTGTAAAGTGTGTTGTCGATATCGAAAAATACTGTTTGTATCATTTGTGTTCTCCCTTTTTTACTTTATTATAACATAAAAGGCAAGAATACAAAATCCTTGCCTTTCTCATTTCATTACTTATCACTATAATGACCTTTACATTGATAAATAAAAATTGTTTCTTCATTTACACTGTATACCAAACGGTCTTTATCATTTATTCGACGACTCCACAGACCACTTTTATCATTTTTTAAAGGTTCCGGCTTTCCTATTCCTTCAAAAGGATTACGTTGAATTTCTTTTAACAAAGCATTAATTTTCTTTAATGTCTTCTTATCCTGAACCTGCCAATACAAATATTGTTCCCAAGCATCTTCAGCAAATAAAAGACTACTCATTAGCCATATCCTCTAACTGTGCAAATGTTTTTACAACCACTTGCCCGTTTTGTATTTGCTCCTTTGCTTCTTCAATTCTATCCATATTTTCTTTAGAATAAAAAGGATCCCTTGGAGCATTAATTTCAAATGGAATACTTCTTTCACGCAATGCTTTTTTTGCATAAATCATAAAAAAAGTTGTCAAATTCATTCCCATTTCAGCACACATTTCATCTAGTTCCTTTTTCATCGAATCATCAAAACGAAGACTTACTGTAGTCATAAAAATCAACTCCTTTTTTCTTTTATTATATACTGAAATAAATATTTTTTCAATAAAAATGAAGCATTTTTAATTATATTTGCTTCATTCATATAGCAAATATAAAAGAGCAAGGATTTCTCCCTGCCCATTCAAAAAATTATTTACTTAATCTAATGGCAACTATGTTCTCCACAGCTATGCTCACCTTCCTCATGATGAGAACAGCTTGTATTTGGATCATAGTTTAACTCATTTGTTAAAAGTGCTTGTACTGCTTTATCTGCATCTCCTTCTACTCCAGGGAATAAACGTATGCCTATCTGTGCCAATGCGGTCTTAGCTCCCCCGCCAATTCCACCACAAATCAAAGCTTGTACTTTAAAGTCACTCAAAAATCCTGCTAAAGCACCATGTCCTTGTCCATTGGTTGAAACAACTTCCGATGAAAGAATCTTTCCATCTTCCACTTGATAAATTTTAAAAAATTCACTATGTCCAAAATGTTGAAAAACTTGTCCATTTTCATAAGTCACTGCTACTACCATATTTTCCCTCCTTATCAACAATGTGTTGATTTTTTCATTAAATTTATTATAATAATTTTGTAATAAAAATACAATAAACAATTTTTCGAAACTGTTGATTTGGAGGTTTTATGGCTACAAAACAAACAAAAGAACTGATAAAAAACACTTTTATGTCCTTATTAGAGCATAAAAATTTTATACAAATTACCGTAACTGAAATTTGTAAAATCGCAAAAATTAACCGAGGTACTTTCTACTTGCATTATTACGATATTAACGATGTCCTTGATGAAATTTTAGACGAACTTTTTAAAGATACAAGTACAATGCTTGACCATGTATTTTGCTTAGAAAATAATTGTACTTATCCCTTCTGTGACAAGATTCAAAATGATAAAAGACATAAGACTCTTTTTATGGACGATATTATCTCTGCTAAAATATTAAATAAGCTTGCTACTATGCAAAAAGAAAGCTATGTAAATTGGATTTTATCTCACAGCCACTTAACAAGTGATGAGGCAGAAGCTTTATTTTATTTTCAAATGAATGGTTGTCTTACCATTAATAAATTTATGCTCCAAAAAGGTGAAATTGATTGGAGAAAAATTAGGACAACGATTGATACCTTTATTAAATCTGGATTAGAAGGTATTATAAATGCAAATTAATAATGGATACAAAAAGGGCAAGGATACAAAGTCCCTGCCCTTCTCATTTTATCATCTTCTTATTTCACTACTACCTTCACTGTCACAGTTTTAGTTACTGCATTGTAATTGCTTGTAGCCTTTGCTGAAGTTTTTACTTTTACGCTATAAGTACCTTTCTTCGTACCTTTCTTAACGGTTACTTTACCAGTACTACTTACTGTAATATTCTTACTTCCAGAAGATTTCTTATAAGTTACTTTTGCTTTACTTGTTGCGGTTGCTCCAATAGTAAAGCTTTGTGCTTTCTTCTTTACTGCACTTACTTTTACCGTCTTAGAAGTCGTCTTTGCTTTAATGGTTGCAGTTGCTTTTTTAATCGTTAATTTAACGGCTTTACTTGTTGCACCATTGTAATTGCTATCTGCTGCTACGCTCGCTTTTACATAATATGTTCCTGCATTCTTAGGTGTCGCTTTCTTGGTGCATTTAGCATCACTATAGTAAGTATAAGTTACTTTACCTTTGCTTCCCTTTACGGTTGCCTTTGCTACAGCAATATTTTTACCAGTATAGGCTGCTGTTTTTGCTTTTAAGCTCACACTAGAAGCAGCCTTTTTAATGGTAAAGGTTACCGTCTTCGTTCCTTCATAAGAGCCAATACCGGTAATGGTTGCCGTTGCTTTTCCTGCATTTACATTATTCTTATAAGTTACTTTGTAATCTTTATTTAAGGTTAAGCCTTCTACAGCTACTGCTGGAGTCTGAGCTTTCCCATTGTAAGTTACATCTTTCACTGTTGCTTTTAAAGCAGATAAATCAGTTTTTACCTGATAGCTAAAGGTTACATCCTTATAACCAGTTGCTTTTACCGTTACGGTATGAATACCTACTGATGTTAAATCAACACCTTCTTTTGTAAGGTCTAGGGTACCATCTTCTTTTACAATAACAGTAGCTCCTCTACCGCTTGCAGCATAATCTTTTCCATCTACATTAACAGAAGTGATATTTGCAATGTATTCTGATAAGTTTGCACCACCAACTGCTACTAAAGCTGGAGCTTTGGCATTGTTATTAAATGCTACGACGTTTGCATCGGTAGAAAGAGTAAATTTAACGTTTACATCTGCATATTTCTTATTTGCATCACTAATGGTTAACGTATAAGAACCAGGTTTTACATTATTTGCTGCAAAGGTAAGTTTACCATTTTCAACCTTTACGTCAGATAAACCAGCTACGCTATAAGTTGCACTGTAATCACTTGGCAATGTCGATAAATCAATACTTGTACTTCCTGCATCTACTTTTGCATCATCAACTTTTACCTTACTAGTATCAAATTTAACTGGTACATATACACCATCACCAAGGTTTACTTCGAAGTTACCTTTTTCAGTATAATAAATTACTTCCGTAATTGTCTGTCCCATCATCTTTTTATAGTGTTCAGATGAAGTTGGGCAATTATGTACAGCAGTTGTAAATCCAGTAGACCATGAAAGCTCATTGCCTAACCAAATATTTTCTAGATGACGTAGACCATAGCTATCGCCTTCTTTTGTAGAAACAACAACTCCATAAACGGCATCATTTCTTCCTAAATATTTATCTAAACCTTCTAAGTTTAACTGATAATCGCCATAAGAAGACTGAGTTAATAATTCTGGTTCTACATCCTTGATTGTTGTAAAGTTTGCATTCTGAACCTTACCAAATTTAAAGTTACCATTTTCATCAAGGGTTACTTCTTTATAAGTAGTTGGAGCTTCATTTAATACATAGTATGCATAACTGTCATTTTCAAATAGTGTATCTTTACCTGTATAAGTTGTAGTAGTTGTCTTACCTCTATTAGTTACACTAATTTCTAATTTATCATCATCTTTTACTTGTTTGTATTTCTGTGCTAATGATGTTAGATTTACACCTTTACCTAATTTTACAGCATAGGTAACACCGGTAATATCGCTACCATCTTTATTTACATGATAAGAACCACCTGCTAATGTACTAGTTCTTGTCTTATTCTTGGTTGCAGAAGTAAATGCATCTACTTTTACATCATTTGTTACTTCTGATTTATAAAATTCATCATAAGGAATGTTCATAAGTACATACTGTACAATGTTATCTTCTTCTACTTGAAGTTTAAATTCAGTATCTTCATAACCTAATGCATAAACGGTTAATTTCCAATAACCAGTACCATTCGTTCCTTCTGGTAATTGGCAACGAAGAGAATCGGTAAGTCCAAGCTGAATACCCATTGATTTATGCATCCAGTTATCTGCTGCAAATTTCGTACCAAAAGATGCAATTGGTTTGCTATAGCTATTGTCACTACCATAGTAATCCCAACGAACAGCCTGCATATTAGCACCTAAGTCACCATAACCTTCACCATTAATATCTACTCGTAAAAATTCACCATAGCTTCCTGATGCGTCTTTTACGGTTGCTGTTACGTCAGTTGCTTTTTTCTGAGCTTTACTTGCAATTCCAGAGTCGCTTCCTGTCTGTCTTTTGCTAAAACTAAAGCTTCCATCGCTGTTTTTTGTAACTACCTTTAATCCATTCGTAGAAGCAGTTACATTTGCAGTCTCTGAATATGCTTTTAGCTTATTTTCTCCATATCCACCAAAGATTTCTGAACCATCTTTTACTACTTTATAAGCTTTACAAAATGCATCATAATCTTCATTTTTTACTGCAACAGGAACATATTTAATACCGGATACCTCATAGTAATCCATTGCAACGGTTGTGCCATCAGCTTTTGTGATAGTACCTCTTGAAAATCCTACTTGGCTTCCATCTGTTAAAATCATCTTTTTTCCATCAGAACTCCAACCAGCTAATTCATATTTATTTCCATCATCGTCATAAACAGTAGCCATACACTGATAACTACCTCTATGTAAACCATGATTTGCGGTTGCACGAGTTACTGTATCAAATGCACCCGTATCCAATTCACTGTGTGAGTCTTTTTTATCAGATGATGAAGCATCTCCGCTTGCATATACACCTTCACTTGCCCAATACTCGTTCCAGCTAAGCCCTGCATAAACAAAAGTATATCCCGTACTTAAATCTACCTGTGATACCTGTGTTGCATCATATGTGCTTACTACTGCTGACTGATTTGCTGCTAGGGCGGATGTACTTCCCATTGTAAGTGGCATTGCAGCTGCTAGGGCTACTGCAAATGCACGTGCAAAAAATTCCTTACTCTTTCTCATTGTTGTCCTCCTCGTTATACTAAAATTAGTTATTACTATATACTATTAGTAAGAACTAATTATTCTGATGAAATTATAACCGATAGGACATAAAAAATTCAAGATTGTTAATGCGTATTTTTCTCATTTAGCTAGTTGAAAGTTGATAATCTTTCTCAATTATTTATACACCTGCTAATACCATTACAACTGCTAATAAAATTGCTCGTACAATGGTAAGTCCTAGCCCATCCATTTTCCATAAAATCTTATCTTTTTTAATATTCGATTTTGGACAAGAACACAGACATTTTTGACACATAATACACTCGCCACTCGTCTCCCATGAATCTTTATCAGGAAGTTTTACCTTACAAGGACAACTTTTCTCGCAAGACGAACACTTATTAACACAATCCTCTCTACTTCTTTGTAATGAAAAAATCGGAAGGATTGGAAGCAATGAAAAAACGGCTCCCATTGGGCAAAGGAAACGACAAAAGAATCGTTCACACATTGCCATTCCCACTAAAATAACTAATAAAATTATAATTCCAAGGGCATGTCCTGCTAAATGAAGGTTTCCTGCTCGAAGCATGGAAAAAACTTCCCATGGACTATAATTTGGTAATTTTCCATAAACTCCAATAAAGGTTAATAATACAATTGCCAATAAAACCACGTATTTTACAGCCTGTAATGGTTTTTGAACCTTTTCATTTAATAAAATTGGTTTCTTTCCTAGTTTCTTAAAAATTGCCATATATGCTGCATGAATCGCATCACCTAAACTACCAAACGCACAAGCATATCCACAAAAGAATCTTCCAAATACCATTGTAAATACACAAAGTGCAATCAGTACCGATACAAAGGAAGTGATTGCAATCTCACTTCCCCCACTTAATTGATTAAAAATATATTTAATACCCGAAAATGCTGTTGTAAAAGCAGACGGTAAAAAGATAAAGAACAAAAGCTGAATGGCAGCTCGAACATAATGATGTATTTTCTTTCGTAACTTAATTGTCATTTTCTTCTTTGCCATTATTTTGTTGCTCCTTCTAATGCCTTTTTCGTTGCTTCTTTAATTCCAGTGGAGCTAAAGGTAGCTCCACTTACTGTATCTACTTCGATAGATTGATTCTCAATAATCGTATCAATAATTGCCTTTGCTGCATCTAAGTAGGCGGTATCCTCTTTTTCGGCTGATAAAATGTCAAGCTTTGTAATCTTACCCCCTTCTACGGTTACTTGCATTTTAATTGGACCGCCAAAACCTTGTGCCTGTCCCGTATAGGTACCATCGGTATAATTTCCACCATCTTTACTATCACCTGTTATTTGGCTATTTTCTAATTGATATTTTAACTGTGCAATCTCTTCTGACTGCTTTCTACTTGCTAAAACGGTATTATAGCCAAATAGTATTCCAACTATCACTAATACATTTACTACTTTAATCCAAAAATTTTTCATCTTTCTCCCTATCTTTTCGCACTATTTAATGCCATCTTCACTGCATCCATTATTGCATTCGAAGTAAGAGTAGCACCGTTTACGGCATCTACATCGGCTGAATTTGCCTCTAAAATTCGATCTTGCATACTTTTTCTTATTGCTGTTGTCTTCGTTGCTCGATTAATATAATAGTTATCGCTGTCTGACTGACCAGTTGCAGTAATATCGGTAATTGCAGTAATCTTATCATCTACAATTGTCACATTAAGACTTACTGTATAATTATAAGTTCTACATCTTGCATTACCAGCATAAGTTCCATCCTTATAAACCGTAGTTTTTTCTGTTGTAGATTCATCAGAGCTTCCGGTCGTTGGTGCTTGGGTCGTTGTGGTCTCTGGTGCTTTTGTTGTGGTTTCTTCTGTCTTTCCTTCTGTTACTTTCTTAGCTTCTTTTAATGCTTCTTTTACCGCATTAATAATACCATTTGAACTAAAGGTTGCTCCTGAAACAATATCCACATCTACTTTCTGTTTCTTTAAAATACTGTCAATAACTGCTTGTGCACGATTAAAATAAGATGGGGTTTCATCTTCATCTGTGATAATAATATCGGTCATGGTCTTATTTTTAATGACAACAGCAACGGTGATATCACTTTTAAATCCTTCCGCTGTTCCAAAATAAGCTCCATTCTTATACGGAAATTTACCCTGTGGAATGGTTTCAGCCGGTTTTGTAGTCGTTTCCTTCGTAGCAGAAGTTTCTTTTGTAACCTTTGCCTTACTTAACGCATCTCGTACTGCTTCAATAATTCCATTTGAACTATAAGTTGCTCCACTAATCGTATCAACATTGGTGCTTTGTTTTTTAATAATCTGATCAAATAGTGCTTTTGCATTGGTAAAGAATGGTTCATCATCTTTCTTACTTACAACACTAATCTTTGTAATCTTTCCACCCTTAATCTTTACCTTTAATTTCATCTCTCCACCAAAACCAATACCGGTTCCTTCATAAGTTCCATCCTTATAGGTTCCATCTTCTTTTACTGGTTTTACCGTTGGTGCTGGTGCCTTAGTAGTAGTTTCTTCTTCTTTTTCCGTTGTCGCAGTCGTCTCTTTTTTCGTAATCGCTGCCTTATTTAATGCATTTCTTACTGCTTCAATAATTCCCTTAGAACTATAGGTTGCTCCACTTACTGTATCTACATTTGTGCTTTGCTTTGCTACAATTGCTGATAAAATGGATTTGGCTTTACTAATATAACTACTTCCATCTCTATGATTTAGGATTTTTACCGTTGAAATTTTACCATTTTTTATAACCACTTGAACGGTCATCTTGCCGCCAAAACCAGTTCCTGTTCCTGTATAAGTACCGTCTTTATAGCCATCTGCATCTTTTACCTTTGAAACCGTCTTACTTCCCTTATTTGCACTGCCACTATTTGACGTAGTTGCTGGCAATGCAGAGGTCTCTTCTAGAGTTGCACCATCTGCCATAGCCTTACTAAGTGCATTACGAGTTGCTTGAATAATACCTACAGAGCTATAAGTTGCTCCACTTACTGTATCTACGTTTGTACTTTGTTTTGCTACAATTGCTGATAGAATGGAAGATGCTCGATTAATATAACTTGCACCATCTTTATGATTTAAAATTTTAACCTGTGTAATCTTACCATCCTTTATTGTTACTTGAACAGTCATCTGTCCGCCAAATCCTTTGCCAGTACCCGTATAGGTTCCATCTTTATAGGTTCCACCTTCTTTGGCAGTCTCCATCTGAGTACTTTCTTCTGCCTTCGTTGTACCTTCATTTTCAGCTGAGGTTTCTACCTTATCTTTTGGCATTTCTTGTGCCTTTACCACATCAAATACCGGTGCCTTATATCCATTTAATGAAACACCTACACAAATCGCTAAGATTACCATTGGAAGAAAACCAATCCAAGGTAAAATTTTCTCTTTCCATTTTTCCATTGTATCCTACTCCCTTCTATTTTTGTATCACCTTCACCTTGAAGTCTGATGAAAAATCACTCTGTATTCCCTCGGTTACATAAAGTTCATTATCCTTTGTTAAGAAAATTGCATCAAATTGATCACTGTGAGATGCCCAAAATTCTTTTGCTTTATCAAGACCCATTATAAATAAGGAAGTCGACAATCCATCTGCTAACATTCCATTGTTGCTAATAATCGTTACCGATGTTAATCCACTATCTGCTGGATATCCCGTCGCTGGGTCAATAATATGGTGATAGGTCTTACCATCCTTTTCAAAATACCTTTCATATCCACCAGAGGTAATAACCGCTTTATCATGTGTTTCTAACACACCCAAATAGTTGTCTGTATTATCTGGATTTTGAACAGCTACTCGCCATTTACTTCCATCCGTTTTATAACCATAGGTCTGTACATTGCCGCCAAGACTTACAATTCCACTCTTAATATCGTAATCCTTAAAAATATCCATAATTTCAGAAGAAGTATATCCCTTTGCAATTCCACCAAGGTCAATTTTCATTCCTTCCATATTAAACTTTACTTCTTTTGTCTCATCATTTAAAGAAATTTTCGTTGCATCTGTTAACTTCAACAATTTCTTTAATTCTTCTTTCTTTGGCACCCTATACTTTTGCGTTGGAAATCCCCAAGCTTGCATAACAGGATAAATAGAAATATCAAAAATACCATTTGTTTCCTTATATAAATTAAGAGAACACTTCGTCAATAGATAGGCATCTTCTGATAAAATAGCCTTTCCTTTCTTATTTAAAATAGAAATCTCGCTCTGTTCATCTCCTGTCGACAGCATTTTATCCAGTTCATTAATTCGTTCCTCTGCTTTATCTATTGCTTCTTGTGCTTTATCTCCATATGCAGTAAGTGTCATATAGGTATCCATTGCAAAGACATCCTTCGTTACCGATGGAATTTCTTCTTGTGCGGTTTGTGCCGTTTGTGTAGTTATTGTCGTTTCCGTCGTTTGACTGCTCGTACATCCTGCTAGAATCAATGTTGCAACTGTCAACACTTTTAATAATTTCCTTTTCATTTTCCCTCTCTTATTGATATTAGTTATCATTAATATTTATTAGTTATTACTTACTTCGGTTATACATTCTAGCATTGTATACTTATTTTGTCAACAAAAAAACCAGTAGGCAAATTTACCTACTGGTCTATGAATGAGACACCGGGGACTCGAACCCCGGACAACTTGATTAAAAGTCAAGTGCTCTACCACCTGAGCTAGTATCCCATTTAAAAAATATTTTGTTTTAGAGACTTACGACTCTGAGCTGGGCTAGCCGGATTCGAACCGCCGAATGCAGGAGTCAAAGTCCTGTGCCTTACCGCTTGGCGATAGCCCATTAAACCTTG
>CABUZU010000001.1 GCA_902496125.1 uncultured Lachnospiraceae bacterium | reverse complement strand
TTTGTTACTAATGCTCGTTTGTTCTGAATTATTCTCTTTTAGAATCTTTCAGGGTTGGAATGTATTGTTTTATTATCAAGGTTCTGTGCTGTTCTTTTTCATCAGCAACTCTGATATCTTATCATAAGTTGTTGTCTTTGTCAAGAACTTTTTTTATTTATTTTTGTTGTTTGTGTTTCTTACTCACAACGCTCATATATACTACCATGTAAATAATTATTTGTCAACAACTTTTTTGTTTATTTTTTTATTTACATATTCCATAATGATATAAGCAAATAAAAACGCATATCTATGGAAGAACGGAGAAAGAGGGATTTGAACCCTCGCGCCGCGTGAACGACCTATACCCTTAGCAGGGGCACCTCTTCGGCCACTTGAGTATTTCTCCAAACAAATTAAAATCCATATTTATGCGTTATTATCTCACAAGAGACATCTGTTATTATACTTATTCTTAGCTAACTTGTCAAGGGATTTTTTTTAATTTAAAAAATCCCTTGATAAAATACTAGTTATTTTCCTCTTTTACAGTTTGAACTTCTCCTTCTTCTTCAGTACAAATATCGCGTTCTCTAACTTTTGCTACACTTGCTACAGAAATTCCTGCCTCTGAATCAATATCTATTAATTTTACACCTGAGGTTATTCTACCCAATGTAGAAATTCCCTCCACAGTAATTCGAATAATAATTCCTTCTGTTGTAATAATCATTAATTCTTGATTATCTTTTACCATCTTAGCACCGACAATGTCACCGGTCTTCTCATTGATTTTATAGCACTTAACACCTTTGCCACCTCTATTTTGAGGAGTAAATTCAGAAATAGAGGTCTTTTTACCTAAACCATTAGAAGATACTACTAGTAAATATTCACCTTGACTATTTAACTGCATACCAATGACACAATCATCTTTGTCAAGTTTCATACCAATGACACCCATACTTGTACGTCCTGTTGCTCTTACATCACTTTCATGGAAACGAATACACTGTCCCTTAGCTGTAACAAGGAAAATATCCTTTGTACCATCAGTAGGTTTTACTTCAATAAGCTCATCGCCTTCTCTTAACGTAATTGCTTGTAATCCACTCTTTCTAATGTTTACATATTCTTTGATAGCAGTTTTCTTTACAAGTCCATTATGAGTAGCCATAAATAGACTAGCTCCTTCTTTATATTCACGAATTGGAATCACAGCAGTTACTCGTTCACCGGAACCAGAATCAATCTGTAATAGATTGACAATCGCAGTTCCTCTTGCAGTTCTACCAGCTTCTGGAATTTCATAAGCTTTAAGGCGATATACTTTTCCTTTATTCGTAAAGAACATCAAATAATGATGCGTTGTAGTAAGCATTAAATCTTCAATAAAGTCCTCTGCAACTGTCTGCATACCTTTAATTCCCTTACCACCACGGTGCTGACTCTTAAAGTTTGTAATTGACATACGTTTGATATAACCTAAACGTGTCATTGCAATGACAACCGATTCATCAGGAATTAAATCCTCGTCTAACAATTCTCCTTCATCTCTACCAATAGCAGTTCTTCTTTCATCTGCATATTTATTAGCAATTTCAGAAATTTCGCCACGAATAACCATTAATAACTTATTCTCATCTGCTAAAATAGATTCATAATAAGCAATCTTTTCTTGTAATTCTTTATATTCGTTTTGTAATTTCTCTCTTTCTAATCCAGTAAGTGCACGAATACGCATATCAACAATTGCTTGTGCTTGTGCATTACTAAGTCCAAATCTCTCGCTTAAACGTTCCTTTGCAACTTGTGCAGTTTTAGAACTTCTAACAATTGAAATTACTTCATCAATATGGTCTAAGGCAATTAATAATCCCTGCAAAATATGAGCTCGTTCTTTTGCCTTATTTAATTCATATTTGGTTCTTCTTGTAACAACTTCTTCTTGATGCTTTAAATATTCTTCTAGCATCTGTTTTAAATTAAGTACCTTTGGCTCTTTGTTTACTAAAGCTAACATATTTACACCAAAAGTATCCATCAACTGCGTGTGTTTATATAATTGATTTAAAATAACATTAGCGTTTACGTCTCTTCTAAGTTCAATACAAACTCTCATACCAAAACGGTCTGATTCATCTCTTAAGTCCGTTATACCACTAATCTTCTTATCTCGAACCAATTCTGCTATTTTCTCAATTAATTTTGCCTTATTTACCATGTAAGGTAACTCAGTTACGACAATACGACTCTTACCATTTGCCATGGTTTCAATATCTGTTACTGCTTTTACGCGAATCTTTCCTCTACCAGTACGATAAGCCTCTTCAATACCACGTCTTCCCATAATGGTCGCACCAGTTGGAAAATCAGGTCCTTTTATGATATCCATTAATTCTTCGATATCCGTTTCTCTGTTTTCCATGACACGATTATCAATAATTTTAACAACCGCATCAATCGTTTCTTTTAAATTGTGAGGTGGAATATTCGTTGCCATACCTACAGCAATTCCTGATGTTCCATTTACCAATAAATTCGGATAACGACTTGGTAAAATTACTGGTTCTTTTTCTGTTTCGTCAAAGTTTGGTTCAAAATCAACTGTATTTTTATTGATATCAGCTAGCATTTCCATAGATATTTTACTAAGTCTTGCTTCTGTATAACGCATCGCAGCTGCACCATCACCATCAACTGAACCGAAATTTCCATGTCCATCAACTAATGGATATCTTGTATTAAAATCTTGTGCTAATTTTACTAATGCCTCATAGATTGAACTATCACCATGAGGATGATATTTACCCATGGTATCACCGACAATACGTGCACATTTACGATGTGGCTTGTCTGGTCCATTATTTAACTCAATCATCGAAAAAAGAATTCTTCGTTGAACTGGCTTTAATCCATCTCTTACATCTGGCAATGCTCTTGCAGCAATTACACTCATTGCATAATCGATGTAAGAAGTTTCCATTGTTTTCTTTAAGTCTACCTCTTGAACTTTATCAAATATGGTATCGTCCATTGTTTTACCTCCAAACAAATTAGATATCTAAATTCTGAACAAATTTAGCATTGGCCTCAATAAATTCACGACGAGGCTCTACTTTATCACCCATTAGAGTAGTGAATGTTACATCAATATTTGCTGAATCTTCATCATTCATCATTACACGTTTTAAGATTCTCTTTTCTGGATCCATAGTGGTTTCCCATAGCTGCGAAGCATCCATTTCACCTAAACCTTTATAACGCTGCACTTTATTACTACTATCTCTGCCGATTTCTTTCATAATCTCGTCAAGTTCAGCATCGCTATAAGCATACCAAACCTTTTTGTTCTTTTCGACTTTATATAAAGGTGGTTGTGCCAAATATACATGTCCTTGTTTAATTAAATCAGGCATGAAACGATATAAGAATGTAAGCAACAATGTACTAATATGTGCTCCATCGACATCGGCATCAGTCATAATAATAATTTTATGATATCTTAGTTTAGAAATATCAAAATCTTCATGAATACCTGTTCCAAAGGCAGTAATCATTGCCTTAATCTCGGCATTTGCATAAATTTTATCTAATCTAGCTTTTTCAACATTTAAAATTTTACCTCTTAAAGGTAAAATAGCCTGCGTTGCTCGGTCTCTTGCACTTTTTGCTGAACCACCCGCTGAATCACCCTCAACAATATAAATTTCGCATTTTTCTGGATTCTTATCTGAACAATCCGCTAATTTACCTGGAAGGGCTAATCCTTCTAATGCAGTCTTACGTCTTGTTAAATCTCTAGCTCTTCTAGCAGCTGCACGAGCTCTTTGTGCTACGATTGATTTATCACAAATAAGCTTAGCCGTCTGTGGATTTTGCTCTAAAAAGTAAGTAAGCTGCTCACTTACAATACTATCAACAGCCCCACGAGCTACAATATTTCCTAATTTTTGCTTTGTCTGACCTTCAAATTGAGGGTCTTCAATTTTTATACTAACAATAGCAGTTAAACCTTCTCTAATATCATCTCCTGATAAATTTGGTTCACTGTCTTTTAATAATTTATTTTTACGTGCATAGTCATTAAATGTCTTTGTCAATGCATTTTTAAAACCAGATAAATGAGTTCCACCTTCTGGTGTTGTAATATTATTTACAAAGCTAAAACAACTCTCATTGTAAGAATCATTGTGCTGCATTGCAACTTCAACCATTACATTATCTTTTATTCCTTCGCAATAAATGATATCTGGATATAGTGCCGTTTTGCTTTTATTTAAATGCTCAACAAATTCTTTAATACCACCTTCATAGTGGAAAACTTTTTCTTTCTTTTCTTCACGGTCATCCTTAAGAATAATTTTAAGACCCTTTGTTAAAAATGCCATCTCTTGTAAACGCTGTCTTAAGGTTTCAAAATCATAAACCGTCTCATCAAAAATGGTACCATCTGGTTTAAACTTCACAGTAGAACCGTGTCTTTGACCACACTCTCCAATTTCCTTTAGATTACTAACAACTTTGCCTTTTTCATAGCGTTGTGTATAAATCTTAGACTCTGTATAGATGGTAACCTCTAACCAATCAGATAGTGCATTTACAACGGATGCACCTACACCATGTAAGCCACCGGAAACCTTATAGGCTCCACCGCCAAACTTACCACCTGCATGTAACTTCGTGAAAATAACTTCAACTGCAGGAATTCCTGCTTTAGGATGAATCTCAACTGGCATTCCTCGTCCATTGTCTTCAACCGTTATTGAATTATCTTCATTAATTGTCACATGTATTTCGCTACAAAACCCAGCTAATGCTTCATCTACTGCATTATCCACAATTTCATAGACCAAATGATGTAATCCTCTAGCAGAAGTACTGCCAATGTACATGCCAGGTCTTTTTCTTACTGCTTCTAATCCTTCTAATATTTGAATCTGCTCAGCTCCATATTCTTGACTCATAGATTTGAGATTCTCCTTTCTTGTACGCCTAATTTCCCCCAAAATTTTTGACTAATTAATGATTGTCTTAAATTTTATTATAACTCTTCTCTAGTATTTTTGCAAATAACTTTTCCTTCTGATACGAAAAATAATCTATCAATCGGGAAATGACAATTTACTAAATCATCAAGTCCTGTACAGGTCAAAAAAGTTTGTACACTAGAGACATAATTTAATAATTGTAGCTGTCTGCTATTATCTAATTCCGACATCACATCATCTAAAAGAAGTACCGGTGTATCATTGCGTATTTTTTTTATTAAAGCAATTTCTGATAATTTTAAAGATAATGCTGCTGTACGCTGTTGCCCTTGTGAACCAAATTTTCGAATATCAATTCCATTTACTAAAAAACAAATATCGTCTCTATGCGGACCAATTAATGATATCTTTTGCTTTATTTCTCTTTCTCTTAAATCATTTAAATTTTTTTCAAAATCTTCCTCTTCAACACTAGGTTCATAAATAAGCTCTATCGTTTCTTTACCTGATGTAAGGTTTTTATGAATCTCTACAATGATTTGATTTAATTCTTCGATAAATTTTTTTCTTTCTCTCATGACATTTTTGCCATAATTGCAAAGTTGTAAGTCCCAAATATCTAAAGTATCAATTAATCCAGGTTGAAAAAAGAGATCCTTAAGAAGATGATTTCTTTGATTCAACACTTTGTTATAGCTAGCTAAAGAGTTTGTATAAAACGAATTTAATTGACATAACTCAATATCTAAAAATCTTCTTCTTTCACTTGGACCTCTTTTAATTAAATTTAAATCCTCTGGTGAAAAAAATATTAAGTTTAAAATTCCTAATAGTTCACTGATTTTATGAATCGGTATTCCATTGATTGCAATACCCTTTGGTTTATTTGCTTTTAGATGAACGTCAATCCGATATTCTGAATTTTTCTTTTCTAAAAACAACTTTATATGAGCTTCTTCCTCGCTAAAATAAATAAGCTCTCTGTCTTTATTTGTCCTATGAGACTTTGCTGTACTGCAAAGACAAATACTTTCTAAAATATTTGTCTTGCCCTGTGCATTATCTCCATAAAAAATATTTGTTCCACTATGAAAATTTAAACTAAGCTCTTTATAATTTCTAAAATTGCTTAGCTCTATATGCTTTATAATCATAACTAATTTGCAACAATCTTTACAGATTCTCCTTGGTAAGTAACTACATCACCATCATGTAATTTCTTACCTCTTTGGGTTTCTACTTCTCCATTTACTAAAACTTGCCCATCTTGAACAACAATTTTTGCCTCAACTCCTGATGAAACTAAATTAGCTGCTTTTAATGCCTGTCCTAATTTTATAAATTCATCTCTTAATTTTAATTCTTGCATATTTTTCTCCTAAAATTTAAATGGTATTGAAATTAACTGGTAAAATCAAATAAATATATGATTCCTCTTTGTCTTTAATAAAACAAGGGGCTTTTGCATTGATAGTATACATAGTAATATTTTCATCGTCAATTGCTTTTAATGCTTCAATTAAAAATCTTGGATTAAATGCGATTTGAATATCATTACCAAATTGTGTAATTTCAATTTCCTCACGCATAGAGCCCAATGATGAATTCATTACTAATTCCATTTTATTATTTGTAATTGTTAAAATAATTGGCTTTTTATCACTTTCTTTAACTAATAAAGTTGAACGTTCAATACTGCTTAATAAATTCTTTTTATTTACCTCAATGCTAGTAATATAATCTGCTGATAACATTTGTTCAATCTTAAAATATTCACCTTCAATAAGTCTAGATACCACTACTGTCTCATCAAATTCAAAACAAACATGATTCTTTGTAAAATAAATTATTACTTGACTTTCACGGTCTCCATTTAAAATCTTACTAATTTCATTTAAAACCTTACCAGGAATAATTACTTTGTGATAAGGGTACACTTCATTTAAGATTACCGTACGAATTGCAATACGATGACCATCTAATGAGACTACCTTTAATTGATTTTCAAAAACTTCGAATAGTTCCCCAGTCATTAAAGGATTATTATCTCCTGGTGATAATGCGAATATTGTTTGTCTAATAATATCCTTTAAGGTAAATTGTGAAATCTTAATATATTCTTCTTTGTTGATATCTGGTAAATACGTAAATTCATCTGTTGAAAAACAAGGAATTTTAAATAATGCATTTTCACAACTAATTTGAATGCTGTTATTTTTCATTTCTAGTATGATTTGGCTATCTGGTAATTTTCTTATAATTTCGGTAAACAGTTTTGCTTCAACAGCTGTCTTACCAGATTCAACAACATGTGCCATAAATTTTGTTTCAATTCCAAGTTCCATATCATTAGCTGTTAAAATAACTTGTTCATCTTGAGCATCAATTAAAATACATTCTAAAATACTCATTGTTGATTTTGATGCTACTGCTTTTGATACAATGTTTAGTCCATTTAATAAATCGTTCTTTGAAAAAATGACTTTCATATTTGTGGATAACTCCTTTCGTGGATAATTATGTATAATATGTATGTTTTATTTAGTAGTAGTAGTAGTAGGGGATGTGGATATGTGGATAAGTGGGTTTTAGCTTGTAAATACAAGGGTTTTCGTTGTGGATAACTTGTGGATAACTTGTGGATAGTGTGTGGATAACTTGCGAGTTATCCACATGGAAAAATAAAAGCACGAGTTATCCACAAGTTATCCACACACTATCCACAGAGTTATCCACATAAATTGTGGATAACTCTGTGGATAAATGTTGTTTTTTATGGATAAATGTGAGGTTAAAACAAAGGGTTAATCTTTTTACGCAATACATTTATGGTATTTTGTAAGCTTTCATTGTTTACTAAGTCCTTTTTTATCTTGTCGCAACCATGTATAATAGTCGAATGATCTTTCTTTCCTAATTTTTGTCCAATGATTTGTAATGGGATAGATGTCATGTCTTTACATAAGAACATTGCAATTTGTCGCGGATAAGCAATATCTTTACTTCGCTTTGAAGAACAGATATCGTCAATACTGATTTCAAAATATTCAGCAACAGTTCGAATAATTAATTCAGGTGTAATATCTGGTGTTTCTTCTTGTGGAGCGATTTGGTCTTTTAAAATATCTGCAACAGAAGAAAGAGTCAGTTCTTTATTCTCAAGTCTTGAAAAAGCCACTACCTTAGTCAATGCTCCTTCGAGTTCACGAATGTTCGACTTTACATGAGCAGCAATATATTTAATAATTTCATTACTCATATGATAGCCTTCGGCCTCATCTTTCTTTTGAAGGATGGCCATACGAGTTTCATAATCAGGTTCTGATATACTTACGGTAAGTCCACCAGCAAATCGTGAACGAAGTCTTTCTTCTAATAATTTCATTTCATTAGGTGGTCTATCCGAAGAAAGGATGATTTGTTTTTTACTTTGGTATAATGCATTAAAGGTATGGAAAAATTCTTCTTGAGTACTTTCCTTATCTACAATGAATTGAATATCATCGACTAAAAGAACATCGGTGCCACGATATTTTTCTCTAAATTCAATCGTTGCCTTATTGTTCTTATTACGAATAGAATCAATAAGTTCATTTGTAAATACTTCGGATGTGGTATAAGTTATCTTAATATTAGAATTGTTTTTTAAGATAAAGTTTCCAATTGAATGCATTAAATGTGTTTTACCAAGACCAACACCCCCATAGATAAATAAAGGGTTAAATGCCTCGGCAGGAGATTCGGCAACAGCTAGGGCAGCAGCAGATGCCATACGATTATTTGAACCTACTACAAAGGAATCAAATGTATATTTAGGGTTAAGTCCACTATTTAATGAAGTGATACTTAAAGATGGTTCTTGTTTTACGGTACTAGAGGGTTCATATTCATGCTTTTTAGTAAAAACTAAGTCGCAAGCAATACCCGTAACATCTTGTATATGAAACTTTAGGAAAAAACCATATTTTTTTTGAATATAATCAATTCCAAAATTTTCTCCAGGAAATAATATTGTTAAAGTATTATTCTCAAATGACACAGGTTGAAGTGGTTCTAGCCATGTTTCAAATGAAACCGGTGATACTTCTTGGTCTACTTTTAAATTTTGCAGAATATGCTCCCAGTTGTTTTTTATTGTCTGTAGCATAAAATTCCTCTCTTTACATTGTTATCATGTTCGATTCCAAGTTTACTATAATTAAGGAAAAAAAACAAGTCAATCGTAAATGCAGTCTTTATACACAATATGTAGAAAAATGAACTATCTTATACACGAGATATAGTGGATAAGTCACAAGTTATCCACATAGTGTGGATATTTTGTGGATAACTTTAAAAATTGTGGATAACTTGTGGATAACTAGGGGGTTATTGTGGATAACTTTAGATATTTTTTCTAAAAATAAAAAAATACTTGACGTAACTATAATCTTCTAATATAATGGGAATGATGTTTTACTATAATTATTTGTTTAAGGAGGTGTATGTATAATGAAAATGACATTTCAGCCAAAGAAAAGACAGAGATCTAAAGTACATGGTTTTAGAGCAAGAATGAGTTCTGCTGGTGGAAGAAAAGTATTGCAGGCAAGAAGAGCAAAAGGTAGAAAGAAATTATCAGCATAGGCCGCAATTTTTTTGTGGCCTTTTGTTTTGACTTTATGAATTCTATAATTTCTATTAAAAAAAACGAAGATTTCATCAAGATTTATAAGAATGGGAAATCAAAAGCCAATCGTTATTTAGTGATGTATGTATCTAAAGTAGAAGATAATTCGGTAAGGATTGGGATTTCCGTTAGTAAAAAAGTAGGAAATAGTGTAGTAAGGCATCGTGTGAAACGTTTAATTAAGGAAAGTTTTAGATTACATGTAAATCAAGTAAAAACGGGTTATGATATTGTTGTAATAGCTCGTCAAAGTGCAAAAGATAAAGATTACAAGGAAATAGAGAGTGCATTGTTGCATTTATTTAAAATTCATAATTTGTTAGTTAACAATGAAAAAGAGTGATAATAATGAAACGATGTTTGATTTTTTGTATCAAAATATATCGAAAGTATCTGTCCCCATTGAAAATAGCACCATGTTGTAAGTATTATCCAACATGTTCTCAATATGCAATTGAAGCATTAGAGAAATATGGTGTCATTAAAGGTGGGGTATTGTCAGTTTATCGAATATTGAGATGTAATCCTTTTGCCAAAGGAGGATATGATCCTGTTCCTTAAACAAAAAGTAGGAGGACAAACCTTTGAATTATATTGTACTAACCCAGTATGATGGGATTATTTTGGGACCCGTTGCAAAAGTACTGGGATATCTGATGAATGCAATTTTTAAGTTTTGTGAGTTGATAGGCATTCCAAACATTGCATTAGCTATTATTTTATTTACTATAATAATTAATCTTTTTATACTCCCATTAACATTTAAACAACAGAAATTTTCGAAAATGAATGCTGTAATGAGTCCCGAACTTCAAAAGATTGCAGCAAAGTATAAAGGAAAAACAGACCAAGCGTCTATGCAAAAGCAGCAGGCTGAGCAGCAGGCGGTTTATGAAAAATATGGTGTTTCCATGACAGCTGGTTGTATGCCGATGATTGTGCAAATGTTAATTTTATTAGCATTATATCGTGTAATTTATAATGTGCCAGCTTATGTAACGAGTATTAAATCTGTATTCATGGAAATTGTAAATGTAGCAGTTGCACAGGACGGATTTGTAACAAAAATTGCAGATTTAGCAGCGGCAAACTCAATGCCTACAAGTAAGTATTTATTAGATGGTTCGTCAACTGAATCATTAAATTATTTAGTAGATTTATTCTATAAGTTTGATATAAAAGAATGGGGACAGTTTACAGACCTATTCCCTAATATTGCAAGTCAAATTCAGCCTCATATTAATCAAATTATGAGTATGAATTCCTTTTTTGGAGGAATTAATTTAGCTGAAGCACCTGGATTTAAGCTTTCTATTGCACTTATTATTCCAATTTTAGCATGGTTTACTCAATGGTTAAGTACGAAATTAACAATGTCAGTAAACAATAACAATGCTAATTCACAAGCGAATGATACAATGAATGCAACGATGAAGAGCATGAATACTTTTATGCCAATTATGTCAGCTGTATTTTGTATCACATTACCAGCAGGTCTTGGTATTTATTGGATTGCAAGTGCTACAGTAAGAATTTTCCAGCAATTAGGTATCAATGCTTATATGAATCGAATATCAATTGATGATATGATTGCGAAGAATCGAGAAAAGCAAAATAAGAAACGAGCAAAACAAGGTCTACCACCTATTAGAGATGATGCAAGTGGAAAAGCTTCAAATGCAAATCGTAATAATAGTAAAAAAGTAGAAACTAAAGTAAAGAAAGAGCCTACCATGCCAAGTAAAAATTTAAAGAACGTTGATAGCTCTAAATATTACGAAAATCACAATTATAAAGACGGTGGCATAGCTTCAAAAGCTCGTATGGTACAGAATTATAATGAAAAGAAGACAAAGAAATAATGTCTTTATTTAGCGGAGGTCGTGTGATGGATGCAGTAGAAATTTCTGCTAAAACAGTAGAGGATGCAGTAACACAAGCATTAATCAAACTAGAGACTACTAGTGATAAAATTGAATATGAAGTGATTGAAAAAGGTAGTGCAGGTCTTTTCGGAATTGGTAGAAAACCAGCGATAATTAAGGCATGGGTGAAAGAAGAAGAAGTTCCAGTTACAAAAACTCCAGAGGACTTTTTACAGCAAGTATGTAAAGCAATGGGAATTGATGTAACGGTAGACTGTAAGGTTAATGAAGAAGAAAAAGTAATGGATATTAACCTAATCGGTGAAGATATGGGTATCTTAATCGGAAAAAGAGGACAGACCTTAGATTCTTTACAGTATTTAACTGGTTTAATCGTGAATAAGAACGAAGATGAATATATTCGCGTAAAACTAGATACAGAAAATTATCGTGAAAGAAGAAAAGAAACTTTAGAAAATCTTGCAAGAAATATTGCTTTTAAAGTAAAGAAAACCAAACGTCCAGTATCACTTGAACCTATGAATCCTTATGAACGAAGAGTGATTCATTCAGCATTACAAAATGACAAATATGTCGTTACTCGTAGTGAGGGTGAAGAGCCTTTCCGTCATATTGTAATTTCTCTAAAGAGAGAGAAATCTTATGCGGCTAGAGGAAATAGTAGTAAGAGTGGATATGGTCGTTATAACAATAATTATAGAACAAACGGTCATAGTAAATATCGTCAAGAGCGTCATGAGTATAATCATGATTTTACTCAAAACCGTGAGGAAGCTGTTGATAGCCCAGTTGAGGAGTCTACAACAGAAGAATAGAAATAATAGAGGGGATGTCAAAATGGCATCCCCTTTTGTGAATAATTTATAAATGGAGGCGTTTTATGAATCATAATGATACAATTGCTGCAATTGGAACTGCAATGAGCCATTCTGGTATTGGAATAGTAAGAATGAGTGGACCTGATGCAATTTTAGTAGCAGATAAAATTTTTAAGCCTAAAAATAAGAAAAAGAAACTAATAGATGCTCCAACGTATACTCTTCATTATGGTCATATTTGCGATGGAGATGAGGTAATAGATGAAGTTTTAGTTTCTGTTATGAGAGGACCAGGAAGCTATACAGCGGAAGATGTTATTGAAATTAACTGTCATGGTGGTGTATTAGTTACTAGAAAGGTATTAGAAACCGTATTAAAGCAAGGAGTACGTCCAGCAGAAGCAGGAGAATTTACAAAGAGAGCATTTTTAAATGGACGAATTGATTTATCTCAAGCAGAGGCTGTCATCGATGTAATTAATTCGCAAAACGAATTTGCTTTACACAGTGCAGTAGGCCAACTTTCAGGGCAAGTATCAAAGAAAGTAAAAGAATTGCGAGAGAAAGTAATTTATGAGATTGCGTATATTGAGTCGGCTTTAGATGATCCAGAACACATTAGTTTAGATGGTTATCCACAGAAATTAGAGAAAACGATTGATATCTTGTTAAAAGATGTGGATAATTTACTTCGAAATTCAGAAGATGGTCGAATTTTAGCAGAGGGAATTAAGACCGTTATTTTAGGAAAGCCTAATGCGGGTAAATCTTCTCTATTAAACCTATTAGTAGGCTCAGAAAGAGCGATTGTTACCGATATTGCAGGAACGACAAGGGATACATTAGAAGAGCATATTACCTTAGATGGGATTAGTTTAAATATTGTAGATACAGCTGGAATTAGAGATACTGAGGATATTGTAGAAAAAATTGGTGTTACAAGAGCAAAAGAACAGGCACAGAATGCAGATTTAATCTTATATGTAGTTGACGCAACCAGAAACTTAGATGATAATGACTATGAAATTATCAACCAGATTCAAGATAAAAAGGTAATTGTATTATATAATAAAAGCGATTTAGAAGCGGTGATTTCACAAGAAGAAATTAGTAGGTTAACGAATAAAACTGTGATTGCTTTTTCAGCAAAAGAGGCTACAGGATTTGTAGAATTAAAAGAGAAAATAAAAGACCTATTTTATCAAAATGAAATCAAGTTTAATGATGAGCTTTATCTTACTAATGCTAGACATAAAGTGGCTTTAGAGAATGCTAGAAAAAGCTTAGCATTAGTGTTAGATAGCATTCACAATGAAATGCCAGAGGATTTTTTCTCAATTGATTTAATGGATGCATATGAGCAATTGGGAATGATTATTGGCGAATCTGTAGAAGATGATTTGGTAAATGAAATATTTAGTAAATTCTGTATGGGCAAATAATAGAAATGAGGTGCTACAATGCCTAATTTAGTAGAAAAATATGATGTAGTAGTTGTAGGTGCTGGTCATGCAGGCTGTGAAGCTGCATTAGCATCTGCAAGACTTGGACTTGAAACTATTATGTTTACAGTCAGCGTAGATAGTATTGCTTTAATGCCATGTAATCCTAATGTAGGTGGAAGCTCAAAGGGACATTTGGTTCGTGAAATTGATGCATTAGGTGGAGAAATGGGTAAAAATATTGATAAGTCCTTTATCCAATCTAAGATGCTTAACCAGTCGAAAGGACCTGCTGTACATTCCTTAAGAGCACAGGCTGACAAACAAGATTATAGTAGACAAATGAGATTTACATTAGAAAATACAGACCATTTGACCATTCGACAGGCAGAGGTTAGCGAATTAATTGTAGAAAATGGCACAATAAAAGGTGTAAAAACCTTCTCTGGTGCAACTTATTATTGTAAGAGCGTTGTTTTATGTACAGGAACTTATTTAAGAGCTCGTTGCATCTATGGAGATGTTAGTAATTATACAGGACCTAATGGTCTCCAAGCAGCAAACCATTTGACTGATAGTTTAAAAGCAAATGGAATTGAAATGGTAAGATTTAAAACCGGTACACCTGCTAGAGTTGATAGAAGAAGCATTGATTTTAGTAAGATGGAAGAACAATTTGGTGATGAAAAGGTTGTACCATTTTCATTTACTACAGACCCTAAAAGTGTGCAAAAAGACCAAGTTTCTTGCTGGTTAACTTATACGAATGAGAAAACACATGAGATTATTAAGGCAAATTTAGACCGTTCTCCACTATTTTCAGGTGCAATTGAGGGTACAGGTCCTAGATATTGTCCTTCTATTGAAGATAAAGTAGTAAAATTTGCAGATAAAAATAGACATCAGGTATTTATTGAACCAGAAGGATTATATACAAATGAGATGTATTTAGGTGGGATGTCAAGCTCTTTGCCAGAAGACGTACAGTATGAAATGTATAAGACAGTTCCTGGTCTTGAACATGTTAAGATTGTTCGAAACGCTTATGCAATTGAGTATGATTGTATTAATCCAAATCAGTTAAGAGCTACCTTAGAATTTAAGAAAATTAAGGGGCTTTTTGCTGGCGGACAGTTTAATGGTAGTTCGGGTTATGAAGAAGCAGCCGCACAAGGGCTTGTAGCGGGCATAAATGCAGCTTTAAGTGTGTTAGATAGGGATTTACTCATTATTGACCGTTCAGAGGCTTATATCGGCGTTTTAATCGATGATTTAGTAACAAAGGAAAACCATGAACCTTATCGAATGATGACTTCAAGGTCAGAATATCGTTTGTTATTAAGACAGGATAATGCAGACATTCGTTTATCTGGAATTGGACATAAAGTTGGTTTAATTTCCGATGAAAGATATCAGGCAGTTTTAGATAAAATTGATGCAATAAATAAGGAACTTGAGCGTTTAAAGAGTACAAACATTGGTGCAAATAAGAAAGTACAAGCTTTTCTTGAAGCAAATAATAGTACACCATTAAAGAGTGGAACAACGCTTGCCGAACTTATAAGAAGACCAGAATTAAATTATGATTTAGTTGGCGAAATTGATGAAAAGAGAGAAGAATTGCCAGAAGATGTGCGTGAACAAGTTAATATTAATTTAAAATATGAAGGCTATATTAAACGTCAAACACAACAGGTACATCAATTTAAAAAGGCAGAAGGAAGAAAGTTAGACCCTAATTTTGATTACTCTCAAATTCAAGGTCTAAGAAGAGAAGCAATTCAGAAATTAAACCTTTATAAACCATTGTCAATTGGACAGGCAAGTCGTATTTCAGGGGTTTCACCAGCTGATATTTCGGTGTTGACTGTATATTTAAAGCAAAATAAGTAGGTGATACATTGAAAGAAAAATTAAAAGAAGTATTTAAAGAACAAGGATTTAGCTTAAATGATAAACAAGTAGAACAGTTTCTAATGTATTATCATAAAATGATAGAAGTGAATAAAGTTATGAATTTAACGGCAATTACAGAGTATGAAGAAGTGTTAGAAAAACATTATTTAGACAGCGTAATGGCTTCGAAATTTGTACATTGGAAAGAAGATGCCAAGGTACTTGATATGGGTACTGGAGCTGGCTTTCCAGGTATTCCATTAAAGATTTTATATCCAAATTTAAAGGTAACATTAGTGGATTCTTTAAATAAAAGAGTAAAGTTTTTAAATGATGTAATTGCCCAATTAGGTCTTGAAGGAATAGAGGCTATTCATGCAAGAGCAGAAGAGCTAGGTAGAAATGCAGATTATAGGGAACAATTTGATTTTTGCGTATCTCGTGCGGTAGCATCTTTACCAATTTTATTAGAGTTTTGCATTCCATTTTTGAAAAAAAATGGTTGTTTTATTGCTTATAAATCGTTAAAAGCAAACGAAGAAATTGAGCAGTCTAGCAATGCATTAAAGGTACTAAAATGTCAGTTAGAAGCAAATTATAGTTTTAATTTAGGCGATAGTGAAAGAAATTTGTTGGTGATTCGAAAGAAAGAAAATACACCGAAAAAGTATCCTAGAAAAGCAGGAACTCCAGTGAAGAGTCCACTATAGAATAAGATTATAGAAGTAGGTTGAAGTTATACAAAGGATAGTTTAACTTCAACCTACTTTTTTTTTACAGAATTATTTAGAAAAATGATGAAAAAAGTTGATACTGGTGATTTTTTTGATTATTAATTTTTCAGTTTTATAATTAAAAATATCTGATGATTTTTTTATAACAGTATTGATGATTTTTTTAAGAAAATGATGAAAAATTTAATAGGTAAAAAGGTGTTATACTAGAAAAAATGAAAATTAAAATGAAAAAAAGAGATTATTGACACGACAAAAAGCCCTCTTATTTCAGAAGGCTTTCGACTATATTTAGTTTCATAATGCTACGTTTTTTCAGGTATCGGATTGTGAATAAAATAATTCAACCATGCACCTAAATTGGAAGTTTTAACTTTGTGTCGTTGGAAATAGGAAAAAGCTTTTTTTACCGTTTGACAAGTATATTCAGCTGCTAAACGCACAAAGTCTTCACGGTCACGGTCTGAACTATTGATACTTAGGTAAGAAGAATGTTTAATCGCATTAAGTGCCAGTTGCTTCTCCTTTTTGATAATTTGATGAGGATTTTTCTTAGAATCCATAATTATATCGGTACTGTAAGTAGATATAGAAACACTAAAGATATCCTTTAGATGTTCTAAAGCCTTACGGATAATATTAGGATGACAATAATCTGGTAAATAATGTTGTAATTCTTTTAAAGAAAAGGTCTTTCCAGTATCTGTTGCACTTTGGGCATCATAATCAAGCTCTAAGTAGGCACGAAGAGCGAGACGTAGAGCATTTACTGGAAGAGTCATTAATCCTAGTAGAATTTCTTTTGTTAATACAATATAACTAGAAGTATCTTCGATAGGATTTACAAAATAATTGTGGTATTCACTTAAGCAGAGTGTGAGACAGCTCTGATAATAAGACTCACCTTCAATGACATAGCCAAAATTTATCAACTTATTATTGCTATTGTAAATTGTCTGAGGAGAGCAATTCATAATTTCAGCTAATTCGTGAACATTTAAATCGTATAATGTACCATATCTATCAGGAGATAGAAAATGATAAAGTAAAAACAATTTAAGAGAATTTTTTGGTAATCGAGAAAGATAGCCAAGTTTTATTTTTGCATGATTATAAGGAGTTTGAACCTTCTTGTAAGTACGTTTGTACATAACTGTAGGACAAGTCTTACAATAAGAGTATGCATCTTGAATTTCAGCAGGAGAGTAATCATCAGGATTTATTTTACGTTGATAAAATGGACATCCATAGCAACCAGATTTATCTAAATCGATAGCAAATCCATCTTCTTCATAGGTTTCTTTGTAATTCTTTTGTAGACCGAGTGCTCGAATTAAAACATCTCGTTCAATTGACGCAACATTTGATAAAAACATGATGATTTCCCTCCTTTCTGACTTCTTTCCGCAATTATAGTAGTATATTATTTTACAACAAAAATTGACGTTTGTAAATAGTTGAAATATTAAATTTTAAATAGTCTAAAATTGAAGGGATTGGATAAAACTTAAAGAAATCTTGAAAAACTAAGGGATTCTTAGAATTTTCAAGATTTTTTTAATATTAGATAAAGTATACAGAAATAAGATTCAATAATGCATTTGGATTTTCTAAAGCTGGATAATGTTTACTATTATGAATAAAATCGATTTCTATAGAGGGATTTAATTGTTTGTATTCGTTTAAATTGGAACATATATTCGGTTCACTTATTCCGCCTAAAATAATAATAGAATTATTTAAGTTTTTAAACGCACGATAAGTTGGAAAGTTTATATAGTCTGAATTTAAACTGGTAAAGAAATCTTTACAACTAGGAGAACCTAAGTGAGCACATTCTTTTCTTAATAATAATTCCTTTTTTGTGATAGACTGAATATTAGAAAACTGTTGTTGAAGTGTTTCTTCAATCATGTTTTCTGAATATTGTAAATTATAAATAAGTGTACCAATAATTGGAAAGGATAGTAAGCGTTTGAGCGTTTTTTTTCGTTTGCTAGGAGCCTTTGCAGTTGATTTAAGATTTGGGGGATTAATAAAAATAATCTTTTCAACCAATTCCTTATCATAATTGCATAGCATTGTTACAATCGAACAAGCATTTCCACTGGCAATTACTTGAGTCTTTTGATTAATAATTTGTCTAATAAAATCAGATAGCATTTGTACATATAAAAAATTAGTATAAGTTAAAGCGGGTTTATCGGACTGTCCACATCCTAGAAAATCTAGAGTATAAACAGTATATTTTGTAGAAAGTTTATCTATAATTAGATGCCATTCGTAATCACAATTTATAGGTGAAAGGTCATGGAGTAGGAGTAGCGGTGTACCTTTTCCTTGTTTTGTGTAATGAATCTTGCCAAAACGCCATTGATAAAATAAAGAGTTTGAATTTGCTAAAAGGTTGTTCTTGGTTGATAGTTTAAATTCTTTATAATTTCCGATAGAAATTACACCAAGAGAGAGAGCAGTGGTGGTTGCTGCTTTTAAAAGAACTTTATTTTTCGATTTCATATTTGCACCTCCCATTTTTATACAAAAGCTAGATGTTTCACGTGAAACATCTAGCTTTTATCTATAAGTAAATTTTTTTTACTCTATCAATTGTACTACTCATTCCAGAAAGTAACAAGTCTAATACAGTAATTGCTGCCATAGATTCTACTACTACTACAGCTCTTGGGACTACTACAGGATCATGACGTCCATGAATTTGAATAGTAGTTTCTTCACCATCTATTGTTACGGTTTTTTGTTCTTTAGAAATACTAGGAGTTGGTTTGATTGCTGCACGAAATACAATTTCATCTCCATCACTCATTCCACCCAGAACTCCACCAGCATGGTTTGTTTCTTTTATAATTTTATCGCCTTGGAGTTTAAAGTTGTCATTGTTTTGGCTGCCTTTCATTTTAGCAACTTCAAAACCACTACCAATTTCGAAGCCTTTTACAGCTCCAATGGATAAAATTGCCTTTGCTAGATTTGCATCTAATTTATCAAATACTGGATTTCCAATACCAGTTGGTAAATTAGAAATTTTACATTCAATAATCCCACCAGCAGAGTCCTGTTCTTCTCGAACTTTTTGAAGATAGGCTTGAGCTTTTATAGATGCTTCTTTATCTGGCATATAGAGTGGGTCTTTATTAATCCATTTTTTATCAAAATTGTTAAAATTAATTTCGATATCTCCAATACTTTTCGTATAGGCACAAAGTTTAATACCTAATTCTTTTAAGACTTTTGCTGCAATTGCACCAGCAGCAACTCGTCCAATTGTTTCACGACCAGAAGAACGTCCACCACCACGATAATCTCTAAATCCAAATTTCGCATCAAAAGTATAATCCGCATGTCCTGGTCGATAACAAGCTGCAATTTGTGAATAATCTTTTGAGCGTTGGTCTTTATTAAAAACTACCATACTAATTGGTGTTCCGGTTGTCTTTCCTTCAAATACTCCCGATAAAATTTCTACACAATCAGATTCTTTACGATTTGTTGTGAATTCGTTTTTTCCTGGTTTTCTTCTATCTAAATATATTTGAATATCTTCTTCGCATAATTCAATTCCTGCGGGGCATCCATCTACGACAACCCCTAATGCTTTTCCATGGGATTCTCCCCATGTACTAATTTTAAAAATATCTCCTAAAATTGAGCCTGCCATTTATAGTTCTAGTTCCTTTCTAAAATGTTTCACGTGAAACATTCTTATGATTTTATTGCCATTTCTAAAGCTTGTGTTTCTTCTTCGCCAAGTTTTACATCACATAATCCATTTTTTATATCTCTTAAATATACATAACTGCCATTGCGTGTATGAATAGAGTTCATTAAGAATCCATCATTTTGTTTATTTAAGAGGACAAATGCAAAACTAATTTTACCAGACATATTGTCTAAGGCATCATATTTTACTAGTCCACATTTTGAATAGGTTTTATTTAATAATAAGTGAATTTCATCAATTACCGCATCTTTATCTTTGATCGCTCCTGTTAGTTTTTCAATTTCAACTTTTTGCTGTAAGATGGTATCTTCTAAGGATATGGAATCTTTACCAGACATAAACTTTTTATATTTTCTTTTAAGAGAGCCAATTCTAATAAATGAAATAATATTTAATAGTAATAAAATTCCGATAGAGGCTATTAAAAGTAATAATAAATTTTCAGAAACGGAAAAGTATGTTGTTAGCTGTTGTAAGAATTCTTCCATTAATTTTCTCCTAATATTTAGTTGTGATTAAATAAGTCAATAAGTCTTTCAAAATCTTCTAATGAATAATATTCAATTTCGATTTTACCTTTATTGCCTTTTTTATTTTTTATTTGAACTTTTGTTCCTAAGATATTTTTTAATTGTTCTTCAATTTCACGATATGCATTAGAAGCTTTTTCGTGTTCGATATCTTTTTTGATATCTTTTTGAATTGCTTCTTCATTTATTTTTTTCACTAATTGTTCAGTGTCTCTTACATTTAGATTATTGCTGACAATGCTTTGTGCAACTTGTAATTGTTTGGTTGAATCTTCAAGTGCAAGCAATGCACGAGCATGACCATTACTAATTTCCTCATTAATTAGCATTTGCTGTACTTTGGGAAGAAGCTTTAATAACCTCATAGTATTTGTGATAGTGGTTCGGCTTTTCGATACTCGATTTGCTAATTCTTCTTGGGTAATTTGAAATTCATCTAAAAGCCTTTGATAAGCAACTGCTTCTTCAATGGGATTTAAATCTTGTCGCTGAATATTTTCTATTAATGAAATAGCCATGATTTCTTGCTCGGTATATTCTCTAACAACAACAGGAATTTCCTTTAATCCGGCTTTCTTAGCAGCTCTCCAGCGTCTTTCGCCTGTAACGATTTCATAGTGTTCGTCTTTTTTACATACTACAATTGGTTGAATTACGCCATATTGTTTAATAGAGTCAGATAATTCATTAATAGAGCCTTCGTCAAATTTTTTTCTTGGTTGTTCCTTATTCGGTTCGATTTCAGATAGTTTTAAAGTTTGAATTCCTAATTTTTCTTCTTTACTATCTGCTTTAGGGATATTCATAACCCCTTTAGGGATTAAAAGGTCTAGTCCCTTTCCTAGTCCGCCTTTTTTACTCATTATTTCCTCCTTTATTCATTGTTGATGACTTCTTCAGCTAAAAGTCGATAACCTTGTGCGCCTGATGACCTTGAATCATAAAGATTAATTGGCATACCATGGCTTGGAGCTTCGGCTAGTCTTACATTTCTAGGAATAATTGTTTTATAGATATTTTGGTCTAAATTGTTTTTTACATTTTCTACTACTTGAAGAGAAAGGTTTGTTCGTGCATCATACATCGTAAATACTACACCTTCCATAATCAAATTTGGATTTAGACGTTTTTGAACTAAATCAATGGTATAAATTAATTGGCTTAATCCTTCTAATGCATAATATTCACATTGAATGGGTACTAATACGCTATCTGCTGTTGTGAGTGCATTCACTGTTAAAATGCTAAGAGAAGGAGGGCAATCTATAATTACATAGTCATAATTGTCTTTTACTTTGTTAATACTATTTCTTAACACATATTCTTTATGGTCAACACCAATTAATTCGATTTCTGCACCAGACAATTCCATATTAGAAGGAATAACATCTAAATTTTCTAAAACATCTTTTAAAATACATTCCTCAATTTCATTTTCTCCAATTAAGATATCATTGATTGTAATTTGTTGTTCATTTTTATCGACACCTAAACCGCTTGTTGTATTTCCTTGAGGGTCCATGTCTACTGCTAAAACTTTCTTACCTTTTTCGGCTAAACAGGCTGACAAATTAATACTGGTAGTACTTTTTCCTACGCCACCTTTTTGATTAGCAATTGCAATAATTCTGCCCATCTTGCGTTCCTCCAATCTTTTTTCATTGATTATAGCATCATTTCTTAGACAATTCTAGATGTTTCATGTGAAACATTTAAAAAGGAACTTGATATTTGATTTTTGAAATGCTACTATAAAAAAGGAGAAGATAAAATGTGGAATCAAAAAAAAGATTCAGATGTAGCAACGGCTATTAAAACAATCGTGTTTTTAATTTTTTTATGGATTGTTTTTAAAGAAAAGTTGTCAAAAAAGGCTGCATTGGGATTGGTATGTATTGTGGCAGGGACATTGCTGTTAGTAGTGATATAGGATTTTTTACGGGAAACAATAAGTTGCTTTTCCTAAAATATATTTTCATGTATGATATAGTTTAAGGAGGTAACTGCAATGGAAACAAAAAATATTATTTTAGAACTTCGTACTCAAAAAGGAATGTCACAGGATGAATTAGCTAAGAAAGTTTTAGTTACAAGACAAGCCGTGTCTCGTTGGGAAAATGGTGAAACCGTTCCAAATACAGAAACATTAAAACTTTTATCTAAGGAATTTAACGTTTCAATTAATACACTTTTAGGGGCACCTAGAAAACTTATTTGCCAGTGTTGTGGAATGCCAATTGAAGATGATGCAATTCTAGGTCGAGACAATGATGGAATGTTAAATGAAGATTATTGTAAATGGTGCTATTCTGATGGAACTTATACTTACAACGATATGGATGAGTTGATCGATGTTTGTATTAAACATATGGTAAATGAAGATTTTACAGAAGAACAAGCACGTTCTTACATGAAAGAGTTACTTCCCAAATTGGACTATTGGAAAAGATACGATGAGCTTAGTGATAATGGTCAATTTGAAGAGTTTAAGTTAAAATTAATGAATGAAATTAATGAGCTTCAGATAGAAGGCTTGCCTAAGGTGGAGAAGTTAAATGCACTTGTTGGAAAATATGTAAATCTTGAATATAGACTTCCAAATGGGAAGATGGTTAAGTTTTTAGACGATCAAAAAACATACTTAGGAAATCAATTAGAATCTGAATTTGGAGGAGAAAGATGTTTTGGAGTTCTTGCAAATATGGATTTTATTATGATTTGTACGTATGATGAAAATGGAAGAAATCCAGAATTGGTTCTTTATAAAAAAAGATAATTAACCTTTGATTTGGAAAAAGAGGAGAATATTAATATGTTTCGAAGAATGAGAAGATTTAAACAACAGATTTCAGATGAGGAATGTAAGAAGATACTAGAAACTGAAAAAAGGGCAGCTTTTTCAGTAATAGGCGATGATGGATATCCTTATACAGTTCCAATTAATTTTTATTATGATGAAAACGATAAAAAAATCTATTTTCATGGAGCAAAAGAAGGGCATAAGATAGATGCAATGAAAAAATGTAATAAGGTGTGCTTCACTGTCTGGAATCAAGGTTTCAAAAAAGAAGGAAGATGGGAATGGAATTCGACGAGTGTTGTTGTATTTGGCAAGGTGGAATTAGTAGCAGATAAAAATGTGGCAGAAGATAGACTTAGAAGGCTGGCTATAAAATATTATCCTACAATGGATGAAGTAGAAGAAGAGATGAAAAGCTCAGCTGCAAATCGTGTTCAGATGTTTGAGATAGAAATTGAACAGATGACAGGAAAACTTGTAAATGAGAAATAAAGAATAGGTAATAAATTATTCTACTATAAAATAATTAAAAAATCAATACTGTATTTTTGTTGAAATATGGAATATACTATAAAAAATTATAAATAATTTTGATTGTGGTAATTAATAGGGGGCTCATTAGAGGTCCCTATTTTGGTTATGGAAGGATATAGAGAGAAATTGAGGAAAACACGATGATGAATTATTATACATCAATAATTATAATAGTAGTATTGGCACTTGCGGTAAGTTCTATTTTGATTTTGGAGAACAATCGATTACCTAGGAACAAAAAGAGGATTTTTATTACAACTAACATTTTGATTGCTTTAGCAGCAATTGCCGAATATGCGGGAGTTTGTATTGGAGGAAAAGAAAATGTTCCAAGAGGCATTCTAGCAGCAGTAAAGGCAGCTGACTATACGTTTACACCGATGATGGGTGGGGCATTGATTTTACTGATGCAAGAAAAAGATAAAAAGAGTAAGATTTTTCAAAAAATATTTATTGGAAATGCGATTATACAGATAATATCTGCATTTGAAGGTTGGATGGTTATCATTGATGATAAAAATTATTATACGCATGGACCACTTTATCCAATTTATAGGGTTTTTTACATATTGATTATTATTGACCTTATGATTCGAATGCTAGATTATGGAAAGTCCTTTAAAAAACAAAATAGAAGCTCGCTTTATACAGCAATAGCTCTTGCCTATTTTGGTATTGCAATACAAGAGCTATCAGGAGGAACATGCCGTGTGGCATATCTTACCGCTGCTTTTGCTGCTATATTTTTGTATATTCATTATTCGGAGTTTTCCCAACTTCGATTGGATGAAAAGCTTACCGAACAACAGATAAAATTATCGAATGACCCGTTATCGGGGGTTCTAAGCCGTTTCGCTTATGTGGATACAATGGATACTTATGCAGAAGGTTTTCCAGATAATTTAGTTGTTTTTCTAGTTGATATTAATGGATTAAAGGTAGTGAATGATTCAATTGGACATGAGGCAGGAGATGAGTTGATTTGTGGAGCTGCTAGGTGTATTGAAGCATCTATCGGTAGGAAGGGGCAGACATTCCGTATCGGTGGTGATGAATTTGTTGTATTTACTACAATGAAACAAAAACAGATTGAGACAAGTCTTCTTGAATTGAAGAAAAAAACAAGTGAATGGTCAGGTCAAAAGGTTGATGAATTGAGTTTGTCTGTTGGATATGCCATTGCAGAAGAATACAAAGAATTTTCGATTGAGGAGCTTGTAAAAGAGGCTGATAAAGGGATGTATGAACAGAAAAAGGAATATTATCGAATGAGTGATCGTGATCGAAGAAGTAATAGGAATTCATAAAAAAGATGAGTAGCAATTAATTTGGCTACTCGTCTTTTTTGGTTGATGGAACATATTCTACAATGTCTGTAAGGTCACAGTTTAAATAATCACATAAAGTTGTTAAGATTGAAGTGTTTACACTTTCATTATTTCTTAATTTTTGTAAGGTTCCACTACTTATGATTTTTTCATTTAATAAATCTTTTTGACGAATATTGTGTTTTCTTAAATAGTCGAATAATCTATAATACTGAAGCATTTGAAATCTCCTTTACTTTTGAACTATTATAGTATTTGTAAATAAGAAAGTCAATTATACATTGGGAAAAGTCGAAAATATAGATTTTTTGTATTGACATTTTTATAAAGCCAATATATAATAAAATAAATTCAAAAACACGATTTTTAAATGAGTATATTAGACTTATATTAGATTAGGAGGTAAAATGTCAGTAGTAAGACAGGTGGAAAATTTCGTAAGAAAAGAGTAAATTTTTCGATGGTTTCCAATATTGCAATACGAGATGAGAATCTTTCATTAAAGGCGAAAGGTTTATATGTGTTAATTCAATCATACATATCACTAGAAGATTTTACATTGTATAAGGGATTTTTACAGAGTAAATGTATTGAAGGTGAGAGAGCTTTTAGCAGTGCGTGGAAAGAACTCAAAACACAAGGATATCTCATCCAGTATAAGTTGAAAGATGAAAATAATAGATATTATTATGAATATGAATTATTAGATGAACCGAATCCACCATTACAAAATGTAGATATGGAAATATTAGAAGAGCCACACCCACGTTTTGTAGGGGTTCAAAATGAAGGTGTTCAATTTGAAGGTCTGAAAAAGGTAGGTCTATATAATAATACTATAAATAATAATACTATAAGCAATAATATCTTATCCAATCATATCATATCAGAAGTAGATGTGATGGAACAGATTGGATATGTACCACAGATGCAAGATACTTTTATTGAAAATATTGTTTTGCTCATGACAGAAATTTTAAATATGCCAAGTGATACAACGATTCGAGTTAATCAATTAGATTTACCTGTTGAATTGGTGAAAGGGCGTTTCAGAAAAATAAGGTATAAACATCTTGAATATATCAAATTGGTGTTTCAAGATTTTACAGGAGAGATTTCATCAATAAAAAATTATATAATTACAACAATTTACAATGCACCAACAACATGTGATATTTACTTTGATTACAGAGTTAAATATGATATGTGTAAAGAGACCTCACAATATTTATCTTAGAGAAGGGAAGCAAGGTGTTTACTTGTAATTTATAAAAGAGAGGATATAATAAAAGATATTTTAACAAGGGCAAGCAAAAACTTACTTAATTTGTACTATTTACATTTTTTATTTCAAATAATATAATTATAAGATAAATTTTGAATGAGAAAAGTATTAGAGGAATAAAATTTTATAATTTTATTCCATAATAATATTATAATTATTCAATGAAAGGAGATTTTTCATGGAAGATACATATCAAATTCTTGTTGTTGATGATGACTTTTCCATTGTTAATATCATTGAAACTTCCTTGAAGCAAGAAGGATACCAAGTGTTGACTGCCTATAATGGAGAAGCTGCTTGCCATATCGTAAATACAAACCATCCACATCTTATTATTATGGATGTTATGATGCCGCAGTGCAATGGCATTATCGCTACCATGCGTATTCGTAAAAACAACAACGTCCCTATTCTTATTTTATCCGCAAAGGCAGAGGGGTCAGACCGTGTAATTGGGCTTGAAGCAGGGGCGGATGATTACTTAGTAAAGCCTTTCTACCAACAGGAGTTGCTTGCCAGAGTTAAGGCACTTCTTCGCAGATATGACGATTTTGGTTCTATTCGTGAAACAAAATCTGACGCTGAAATAAAAGCAGGTAATATTGTTCTGAATACAGTTACCAAACAGCTCATTGTCCGTGGTCAGTCAGTTCGACTTACTGCAACAGAGTTCAAGATTCTCAAAGTGCTGATGTCCAATCCAAACAGGGTATATTCAGCAGAAGAAATTTATGGGCGAGTTTGGAAGAGTGATGCTTATGCAGTTGAAAACACGGTCATGGTTCATATCAGTCGTATCAGGAATAAGTTGGAGTTAAATCCAAAGAAACCGGAGTATTTGAAAGTGGTTTGGGGGATAGGATATGTTTTTGAAACGACATAATGTAGTTGCATTTATTCTACTTTTCATAGCAGCATTTTGTTGGACCTTAGGACAACAAATGTTGAACAATATTATTAAAGAAGATGACAACACCGATGAAACTACGGTATCCATAACAATGATGGAAACAGGAGATCCTACAACAACATCACCAGAAGAAAGTCTTGAGAGTGATATAATTGATCAATCATTTTCTGATATTGACTTAACCCAATCAAAGACATTTAGCACAACTGAGAAAAAGAATTATCTTTCTGAAAGGATGATAGGCTCTATCCTTTCTTTGATTTCTGTTGTCGTTGCTTTTATAGCAATTGTCGTATTATTCCAGACTATGCCTTTCTTTGGACCAGATGGAGTCAGTCTGATACTGGCTTTGTTAGCGATGGTATATAATGCGACTTTTTATACAGAATACACGCAAAGTTCTATGATTAATATATTACGCGTGTTTTCGAGGATTATCAGTATATTTTTAGTTTTATTGAATGTTCGTGAGCTGATTGGATGGATAAGGGCAAAGTTTTCTGTGTCTTGGTGTTTGGTTCATAGAATTACTAAACGATGTACTATTCCACAAATTTCTTTGTTGATCTTTGCTGGATGGATTGTTATTCCTTGGATCGTGCTACTTTGTTTTTTTGGTATTTTCTTAGATGCGAATTTTATATACGAAGCATTGTGGTTTATTGTCTTTGAGTTTATAGCAATATCAGTTATTGGATTTCTGTGCCTTTGGAAATACGGAACGGATCTCAATCATTTCAAGAAACAGCTTAATAACTATCAGAAGGGTAAGCCCATCACGGTGGGTGACGGCACTTTTGCTCAAACGGAAGCTCAGCTTCTGGATGTGCAAGTTCAGCATGAAGAAGCGGTTCGTACTGCTGTCACCAGTGAACAATTCAAGGTCGAATTGATCTCCAATGTATCTCACGATCTGCGTACACCGCTTACATCTATTATTGGTTATAGCGAACTTCTGCAAAATGAAATACTATCTCCCAAGGGACAAGAACAGCTTCGCTATCTGCATCAGAAAGCTGTTTATATGAATGATCTTGTAGAATCTCTTTTTGAGTTAACCAAAGTATCTAGTGGCGCAATAGAAAGCAAGAAAGACCAAATTGATCTAATTCGATTATTGGAACAGACGATCGGATTATTTGACGATCAGCTTGTGAATTCTGGTCTTACTGTGAAACGTAGTTATTGTGCTGAAACGCTCCCTGTCATTACTGATGGAGCGAGAATGCACCAAGTATTTGCGAATCTTTTGGGTAATGCAATCAAATACGCATTAACCGGCACCCGAATTTATCTTGAGGTCAAGGAAACAGAGAACAATTATTTTATCCGTATGGTGAATACTGCCTCTTATGAGATGGATTTCAAGCCAGACGAAATCATAGAACGATTTGCCCGTGGGGATAAATCTCGTTCTACAAAGGGTAGCGGTTTAGGTCTTGCAATTGCTCAAACCTATACAGAATCTGTCGGTGGTTTATTTAGAGTATTGGTAGACGGAGATCAATTTGGTGCTATTGTAGAACTTCCTAAAATTGAAAGAAATTTGTAAGAATTATTCCAAATTTATGAAAGACACCTCTTGTACACTATTGGTACAGGAGGTACTTTTTATGTCTAATTTTAAAATTTTTTGCAATTCATTTAATGTTGCCGATTTTGTTCGCCACATTATCCTTTCATGGTTATTGGCTGTTGTAATAGAGTATTCCATTCTGCCTAACGAATTGCGAGATCTAGCAAAACTAGCGGGTCTGGCACAAATGTCCTTGATTCGGATAATTGGAATTGCCTGTATCCTCACTATCCTACTGGTTAGAATATCTTACATTGCAAAAATAGAGAGAGCGGAGCGATTGAGCATTGTTATAGCATTTGCCGTTCTTGCAATTATTGCCTTGTTGTCAAATTCCACAGGGGCTTTTCTTACGGTTTGCATATTAGTGTTGATTATTTTAGTTGTTTTCAATATTTATGGCTGGGATAAAAGTGAGGAACCAATTATCGAGCTAAAGAAATCACATAAAGTCTATGTTTGGATAACTGTAGGATTGTCGATAGCTTTTGGGGTGTTTGCTAGTGCATGGACGGTAGGACGTGTGTATAGTTTCAGTTCACCGACTTATGACTTCGGTATTTTTTCTCAAATGTTCTATAATATGAAAGAGTCTTGTTTGCCTATGACCACAGTTGAGCGCAACGGTTTACTGTCCCATTTTGCCGTCCATGTTTCACCAATCTATTATTTAATGTTGCCGTTTTACTGGTTGGTCCCAACTCCTGCCACTTTACAGGTACTTCAAGCAGCAGTCATAACTTCTTCAGTAATCCCTTTGTGGAAAATTGGAAAGTATCATGGTCTGACAGGTGCACAGAGAATGTTGATGTGTTTGGTCCTGCTTTTATATCCGGCTTTTTCTGGTGGTACAAGTTATGACATTCACGAAAACTGCTTCTTAACTTCTTTGCTTCTTTGGTTGTTCTACGGTGTCGACAAAAAGAGTATAGCGATTACCATTATTGCTTCTGTACTCACATTGATGGTCAAAGAGGACGCTGCTGTATATGTGGCGGTGATTGCTCTGTGGCTGATTGCTAAAACTGTCTTACGGTTCAATAAATTGGATTCACAAAATCTTATAACTGGGCTTGCTTTGCTTGTGATATCCATTTGCTGGTTCGTTGTTGTTACTGGATATCTGTCAGAACACGGAGACGGTGTTATGACATACCGTTATAGCAATTTTATGTATGATGGATCGACCTCATTGATTACCGTTATTAAGTCGGTGATTCTCAATCCTATGAAAACAATTTATGAGTGTGTAGACACAGAAAAACTATATTTTATTGCCTTGACACTTTTACCTTTATTGGGACTTCCGCTGTTGACAAGACGATATGAGCGATACATTTTACTAATTCCTTATATCTTAGTAAATCTCATGCCAGACTATAAATATCAGCATGATATTTTTTTTCAGTACACATTTGGTTCTAATGCATTTCTTGCGTATCTGATGGTTATAAATCTTGCTGACTTAAAGATTAACTGGAAACGAATATTAATTTTGATTTCATCTGCTGTTATAAGCGTAGGGTGTTTTGCTAGAGTAGTTGTTCCGAAAGCAGTTAATTATCCCGTACAGGCAGTCCAGCAGTATAGATATTATCAGAATATTCGTGACACCTTAGATATGATTCCTGATGGGGCATCAGTTACTGCCACTACATTTTACACTACATATCTTTCTCAGAGAGAAATATTATATGATGTAGAATATTGTTCTCAAGAACATCTACTGGAGACCGACTATGTTGTATTAAATATTTCGGTAAATAATTCATATAAAAAATATGCGACAGGCGGTCTAAATAATGGTTATGAAAACTTAATAGAACTGTTGAAAGAGAATGGTTATTTTGAATATGAATCACTTGATGGCATTTTGACAATTTGGCATAAAGAATAAACACAAATTATTTTATGTTTTTGAGGGATGGAATCACTTGGTATTACAGAAGAAAGATTTAGAAGATGTAGAAGTAGAATTAGAGTGAGGAATACTGTAAATGGAATGAAAAATCGAGTATATTAAAGAAGCTCAGAAAGACTTAAAAAAGCTTGTTCCATATAATCATAAAAAAATTTTGAAGGCTATTAATAAAACGGCAGAGCAACCATTACCACCACCAGATGGAATTGGCATTCTACAGTCTGGGTTGTAATGTTTCACGTGAAACATTACAGCTTTTTTTGATAAAGAAAATTAATAAAAAATGAATTATATTTTTTAGATAAGAACATATATTAAAAATATACTTGAATTTCATTTGTGCAGGAGGTATAATTTGAATAAAGAATATTACTTCATAAATTACGAACAAAAAAACAAAAAAAGAGGACAAACAATGGTAATAATGGATATAAAAGTAGATAATTTGTATGCATTCAAAAATTTTCATATTAATATGTCTTATCCTAAAAAAATTGTAGATTCTACAATAGAAATGGAGTATTTAGAAAGCAGACCTAATTTTAGATATAAAAAAGTAAATATCATTATGGGGGGAAATGCTACAGGAAAAACTTCATTAGGTAAGTTAATAATGCTATTTGCAAATTATTTCAGAGATGGTTCATATGAACGTTTTACGGATAAAGTAGATGATAAACAAAAGAGTGCAATGTTACAAGTTGATTTTTTAACAAATGTAGATGTATTATATCGATTTATAATGAATATTGGATCTAAATCAAATTCAGAATACACGGAGAATGATGTTGATATTAAGATTTATGCAACATGTATCAATAAAAAGGATAATTATGAAATTTGTGCAAAACGATTAGACGAGAAAAAAGATGTACAAGTTTCATATGGAGAAATTAATACACAAGGATGGCATTTTTCATATCCTGAAGATGCTTCGAAGAATAAAACTTATATAACAATTGAAGATGATTCACGTTACATTTATATATTAAAGCAAATATTACAAACTCTAGATCCGTCAATTAAAGAAATTGTTAAGATTAGGGAAATTAATAATTCTTATGCAATAAAATGGGAGAATTGTTCAGCGATTATTAAAGATGGAAGAATTGCTGATGGAGAGGTATTGTCAAGTGGTACAAAGGCTGGACTTGATATTTCTTATATTATTGCTTCGTTGATTTGCGATAAACATGATTTATATTATTGCGATGAATTATTTTCTTATATCAATAGCGATGTAGAGAAGGCATGTTTATCAATTATTATTGACAAACTAACGGATAGAAAACAGTTATTTTTTACTACACATAATACAGATATTTTAGATATGCAATTACCAAAGCATTCATTTATCTTTTTAAAGAAAGATACAAATGATACTGAAAGACCAATAAAGTGCGTTTATGCTGAACAGTATTTGAAACGTAATACAGATTCGTTGAAACATGCCGTAGAGAATGATTTATTTTGTACAGCACCAGAATTGCATAGGTTGTACGAATTAGCAGACCTATAATTATGGAGGTGTACTGATGAAAAGAGCTAGTTACTATTACTATGTCGAGGGAGATGACGAAAAAAGTTTGCTAAATGCATTAAAATCTGATTTAGGATGTATTGCGAGTGGAAGAGTTGAGAAATTCAATCCAGTCCAAAACAGATTTACTAATGCAAGGATTCGTCCATTGAAAGTTGGAACAATAGTAGTATTAGTGTATGATACAGATGTTGATACAAATATATCGATTTTGAATGATAATGTTAATTTCTTGAAAAAACATAGCGGAATAAAAGATGTAATATGTATACCTCAAGTTAAAAACTTAGAAGATGAACTAGTTGATGCTTTTGAAATAAAAAATATTGCAGAATTGACAAAAAGTGGAACGAAGAAAGAATATAAGAGAGATTTAATTAGTTGTTCTAATTTAGGGGCACGATTGAAAAAATGCCAATTTGATATTAAAAAATTTTGGAATAAGATGCCAGCTAATAAATTTCGAAATTTTGGAAATGATGCTGAGAAAGTAAAGCTTTATTAAATAAAGTTTAGAAAAAGGTTGCAATGTTTCACGTGAAACATTGCAACCTTTTTCTAGTTCTTTAATTTTCTTTATAATAATTAATCAAGCAACCAGACAAAATAATCTTTCTTTCATCATCTGTCAAGTCTCCTAAACGAACAGTAAACGGTACTAATTCGTCCTTAACAACATAAGCGGTAATCTCTGCCTGCTTATCAATTATAGCTTGGCGAATACCAGGAATGAAGATGAAATCATCTAAGTCAAATGGAAGTTCTTCTTTATCAAATAAGAATGGTAACATACCCCAGTTGATTAAGTTTGAACGATAACGTTTAGTAGCGTAGCTACCTGCGATATTAGCCCAACCGCCTAATACTTTCTGACAGGATGCAGCCTGTTCTCTAGCGGAACCATCGCCAGGTTTTACAGCGTAGATAGTAGAACCGATTCCGGTCTGAGCTGTATCAAAATCTGCAAATTTAGCTTTGATGGTTTCAAAAGCTTTTAAGTAGTCGGCATCGGTAGTTTGCTTATTTTCTCTTCTAATTTCTTCTTGTGTACGAACGGCTTTAGCCTTGCCAACATAAGCTGGGTCTTTACGAGAAAGAGTAAATTCAGCAAGTCCTAAAGGATTTGAACGGAAAGAAGATGTTTCACCAGAAGGAATGAGTTCGTCGGTAGTGGTAACTGGGTCATGGATGACAGAGGCTACACGTAGAACTAAATCTTTGGTAAGGGCAGTCATAGAAGGCCAGTCTTTGATATTTGGACCAAATTGGATTTCAACTTCTGGGTGAGCAACGCCTTTACTGTCGTATACACGGTTTTCGTAAATAGTGCTATCAAAGAAGTATTTAGAACCAGTATATTCAACATCCATTTCAGTAGCAGGTGTTAAGAAACCTTTATTGGCAGCAGTTGCAGCGATGGAACGAGCATCCATAAGAGCAACACTTGAAAGCTGACCATTCTGAATTTTAGAGCCTTCACGGTTCGGGAAGTTTCTAGTAGAATGACGAATACTGAATGCACCATTTGCAGGAGTGTCACCAGCACCGAAGCAAGGACCACAGAATGCAGTTTTAACAATTGCACCGCTTCTCATAAGTTCGGCAACAGCACCATTCTTAACAAGTTCCATATAGATTGGAGTACTTGCAGGATATACACTTAATGTGAATTTATCATTTCCAGTAAATTTATCTTTTAAAATATCAGCTGCTGCACAGATGTTTTCAAAACCGCCACCCGCACAACCAGCAATAATTCCTTGGTCTACATAGAGCTTGTTGTTAATAATTTTATTTGTTAAAGTAAAGTCACAATTTTCTCCAAAACTTACCTTTGCTCTTTTTTCAACATCAGCTAAAACGTCACCAAGGTTTTGATTTACGAAGTCGATTTCATAAGTATTGCTTGGATGAAATGGCATTGCAATCATTGGTCTAATTGTGCTTAAATCAACGTATACAACGCCGTTGTAGTAAGCAACATTAGCAGGATTTAATTCTTTATAAGCATCACCACGATGATGGATTTCTAAGAAATCTTTAATAGTGGAATCAGTTTTCCAAATGGAGGATAGACAGGTCGTTTCAGTCGTCATGACATCGATACCGATACGAAAATCTGCACTTAATTTATCAACACCAGGACCTACAAATTCCATAACCTTATTATTTACATATCCATTGTTAAATACAGCTCCGATAATAGCAAGTGCAACGTCTTGAGGACCAACTCCTTTTATAGGTTCACCAGTTAAATAGATTGCAACAACTTCTGGAGATTTAATGTCATAGGTACGACCAAGAAGTTGTTTTGCTAGTTCGCCACCACCTTCACCAATTGCCATAGTACCAAGAGCACCATAACGAGTGTGGCTATCAGAACCTAGAATCATTTTTCCACAGCCAGCGAGCATTTCTCTAGCATATTGGTGGATAACAGCCTGATGAGGAGGTACATAGATTCCGCCGTATTTTTGTGCACAGGTAAGACCAAACATGTGGTCATCTTCATTAATTGTACCACCAACAGCACAGAGACTATTATGACAGTTTGTTAAAACGTAAGGGATAGGGAATTTCTCTAATCCGCTTGCTCTTGCAGTTTGAATAATACCAACATATGTAATATCATGAGAAGTTAAACAGTCGAATTTGATTTTTAACTGTTTATCATCACCAGAGGTATTATGAGCTTGTAAAATGGAATATGCCATTGTTCCATGTGAAGCTTCTTCTTTATTAGGAACCTGACCTAATAAAGAAGAGAGTAGTGCAGGAGCATCTGCATTATCGGTCACTAGAGTGTCTCCATTTAATAGATAGGCTCCAGTTTCATAAAGTTTAATCATAGATTGTTCCTCCTATAAAAAATTATTTACAGTAATCCATCGAAGGGTGAGGGATTATTCTCCGATAGATTACAGTATCCTACAAATTTTAATTCAAGTCAAGTAGATTATAATACTTCATTGACAAACTCTTGCTTTTTTTCAAGGCAGGTTGCATTAAAAAGTGTCGTCTCGGCAATTGCCTTTAACGCTTCTTTTGTAAAGAATCCTTGATGAGAAGTAATTAATACATTAGGAAAAGTAGTAAGTCTTGCTAAGGTGTCATCTAAGATTACGCGGTTGGAATAGTCTTCATAAAATACACCGTCTTCTTCTTCATATACATCAAGTGCAACACCGGCGAAGATATCAGTGGAACGAAGGCTTTCTAGAAGTGCGGATGAATCAATTAATGCACCTCTAGAAGTATTAATTAGATAAATGCCTTTTTTCATCATGGAAATGGTTTTGTTATTGATAAGGTGATAGGTTCCATCGGTAAGTGGGCAATGAAGGGAAATGCAGTCACTATTGGCAATAAGATAATCTAAATCGGTATATTCCACATCTAATCCATGGTCTGGATACAAGTCATAAGCGAGTATATTCATACCAAAGCCTTTTAAAATTTGAATCATCGCGCGTCCAATTTTACCAGTACCGATAATACCAGCAGTCTTACCATGTAAGTCGGTTCCCATTAGACCATTAATCGTCATATTGAAATCTCTAGTTCTTGCATAGGCACGGTGTGTCTGTCTATTAATGGTTAGTAGAAGAGCAGCACCAAATTCTGCAACAGCTTCAGGCGAATAGCTAGGTACACGTAAGATGGTAAGCTTATCTTTAGCAGCTTTAATATCCACATGATTAAACCCAGCCGAGCGAAGTAAAATACCTTGGACGTTCATCTGATAAAGTGTATCGATAAGCTCTTTATCTACTTTATCATTGACAAAGACACAGACTGCACCACATCCATTTGCAAGAGAGACGGTATCCATTGTAAGGAGTCCATCAATAAATAAAATCTCATGCCCGTATTCCTTACTTAAGGGTTCAAACCACAGGCGATCATAAGGTTTTGTTCCATAAAAAGCAATTTTCATTTTGTATATACCTCCTAAATCTTAGTATTGGAAAAATTGAAATATTTATGTATAATGATACCAGGGTCAAAAGGTGAAAATCTGATGTAAGCTTGCTTGTAAGAAGAATTGGGACTTTTGCCCTTATAATGAAAAGGAAAGTAGTATGCTTTAGAAAAGAGAGGATAAGATGACAAATAAGATAAAAAGAAGTTTAAGTTGTATTCTGCTCATCGGATTGATGATAAGCTTAACGGCATGTAATTCTTCATCATCAAAGAAAGAGCCTGTTCAGAAGACAACTTATGCATTGGATACAATTATTCAAATCACATTATATGATTCACAAGATGACAGTTTAATTGATAAGTGTTTTGCACTGTGTAGAGAATATGAAAATAAATTTTCGAGAACGAAAGAGCAGAGTGAAATCTATCAGTTAAATGCAAACGGGGAAGCAGATGTTTCACGTGAAACATTGGAGTTAATACAGGAAGGTTTGTATTATAGTAAGATTTCGAATGGAGCATTTGACATTACAATTCAACCAGTTTCATCACTATGGGATTTCACAGCGGACAAGCCGACTCTTCCAGATGCAGCAAAACTAGAGAATGCTACGAAGAAGGTAAATTATAAAAAGGTAAAGATTAGTGGAAATCATGTTGAGTTTAAGCAAAAAGGAATGGGAATTGATTTAGGTGCGATTGCAAAGGGATATATTGCAGATAGACTAAAAGATTATTTAACAAAAAATGGTGTGAAGAGTGCAGTAATTAATTTAGGTGGCAATGTATTATGTATAGGAAGAAACACAAATGATGAAAATTTTGCAATTGGAGTTCAAAAACCTGAAAGGGATAGTGCAGAGGTTGCAAAGGTTTTATCAATTGATGATAAGTCAGTAGTATCTTCTGGGTCTTATGAGAGATATATTACAGTAGATGGAGTGGATTACCACCATATTTTAAATCCAAAGACTGGATATGGATATCAGAATGGATTAGTAGAGGTAACGATTATCAGTGATAAATCGGTAGAGGGAGATGGTCTTTCAACCACTTGTTTTTCATTAGGTCTTGAGGAAGGAATGAAGCTATTAAATAACACGGATGGAGTCTGTGGAATGTTTATTGATAAGAATGGAAAAATTTATTATTCGGATGGATTTGAAAGTTATCTTAAGAATTAATTAGGAATTCTTTAGTTACTTTACAACAAAGAAATTTAAGGATATACTAGGGAGTGATAGTTTTATGTTTCGCTTATGGGGCAAAATATTTAAAGACAATCGTATGCTAAAAGATACTGTTTATTGTAATGATGAAGAGTTAAATCGTACAAGAAAGGTGTTTAAAGGATTAGATGAAATCTGCCAGGAATTTGATTTACAAAATCCAGTTTGGTTAGAGCATACAATCGAAGAATTTAAAAGACATAGTAAATGTCGTTTTACAAAGGATAGCTTTATAGAAGACGTTGATTTTGACTATTTAGAAATCCATGTAATAGAAGAAGATTCAAATTATTAGGAAAATGCGAGGAAATAAGATAATGAGTGAGGAAAATAAAAAGGGGTGTGACAGTAGCACTTGTTCCAAAACAGACTGTAAGAATTGTGCACATAAAAAGAAAAATTTAAAGATTGCACCAAATGAAAAGAATAAAATTAAGAAAATTGTTGCAGTTGTTAGTGGCAAAGGTGGAGTAGGAAAATCATCGGTTACTTCTATGATGGCAGTGGCACTTAATAAAAAAGGTTATAAAGTAGGTATTTTAGATGCGGATATCACAGGACCTTCGATTCCACAAATCTTTGGCGTTCATACAATTGCAGAAGGAAATAAAAAAGATGGAATCATGCCAGTAGAGACAAAAAATGGAATTAAGTTAATGTCCATTAATTTATTGTTAGAATCAGAAGATACTCCTGTTGTTTGGAGAGGACCAGTTATTGCGGGTGTTGTGAAACAGTTTTGGACGGATGTTATCTGGGGAGAACTTGATTATTTATTAATTGATATGCCACCGGGAACTGGAGATGTTCCGCTTACTGTATTCCAGTCATTCCCAGTAGATGGAATTTTAATGATTACGACTCCACAGTCTTTAGTAGGAATGATTGTTAAAAAGGCATGTAAGATGGCTGAGAAGTTGAATATTCCAATTTTAGGTTTGATTGAAAATTATAGCTATATGCGTTGTAAAAATTGTAATGAAAAGATGGATGTATTTGGTAAGAGTAAGTTAGAGGAGTTTGCTAACGAGAATCAATTAGAAATTCTAGGTAAACTACCAATTGATCCTGAGTTTGCTGTTCTAGAAGATGAGGGTAAAGTAGAAGAGTATGAAAATCCCGAATTAGAGATGGCAGTAGAAAAAGTTTGTAAATTGTAAATTCAGGAGAGAACATGAAGAAGATATCAATTCGATTAACAGTTGCAGCTGTTTTAACGTCCCTTGTATTTAGTAGTTGTACACCAACAACCACTAAACAGACAGAAGAAACGTCAACAACACAAAATGTTTCACGTGAAACATCGACACAAGAAACGATAACGACACAGGCACAAACGAGTGCAAAGGTGGAAGAGTCTACGCAGGCTTCTACAACATTTCCAGCATTAAAGGAAGGTTATCAATATGGTTGGGTATCGATTACTGGACGTTTAAATGTAAGAAAAAAAGCAAATAAGAAAAGTGACATCGTAGGTCATATAAAATATCGTCAACGAGTAGTTGTAAAAGGTGATAAAAAGAAAAAAGGATTTTATAAAATTACAGCAACTGATTGTGACACAGGTAAAAAAATTAGTGGTTATTGTGCGGTAAAATATATAACATTTAAGCAACCAGCATCGGCAAAGGTACAGCTAAATGTTCCATTGTATCTTCAGACAGATGACAGATGGGCAAAGGTAACACTTGGTAATTCAGGAAGAACAATTTATGATATTGGATGCACAACTAGTTGTCTTGCAATGTCTGAAAGCTTTTTGCAAAAGAAAGAAATCCTACCAAGTGATATGGAGAAAAAACTCTATTATACTTCGAGAGGAAGTTTGGGTTGGCCATTAAAGTATGATTTTTGTTATGATAAATCGGTTTATTTAGAGGTCGTTTTAGAAAAGCTTCATAAAGGAATTCCAGTATTAATTGGTTCCGAGAGAAAAAATGGTAGACCGCATTGGGTATTGATTACTGGTTATAAAGGAAATGGGGAAGAATTAAAGGAAAAAGACTTTATTATTAATGACCCATTACCCTATAATCGAACAACTCTTGCTCAGTATCGAAAAGAATATCCAGTCTTTATTAAACTTGCTTTCTATACTGGCGTAGACCGAGTAGATGAAACGAAAAAAGATACGAAGAAAAAGACAAAGAAAACGACAACTAAGAAGACAACGAAAACTAGTGATAAAAAGAAGAAAACTTCTAAGAAAAAATTATAGGAGGATAATTAAATGAGTATTGGATTTATTGGTTGTGGAAACATGGGTGGAGCAATCATGAATGGGATTCTTGCAAAAAAAATTGCATCTCCTGATGGGGTCATTGCTTCGGATAAGGGAAAAACTACAGAGCAAATAAAAAATGAATTTGGTGTTTGTGCTGTTAAGACAAATATTGAAGTAGTAAAGCAGACCGATGTTTTGATTTTAGCAATTAAGCCACAGTATTATGAAGAAGTCATTAAAGAAATTAAAGATGAAGTAAAGGAAAATCAAATTGTTATTTCGATTGCACCAGGAAAGACATTAGAGTGGCTAGAGGCTACATTTGAAAAGCAAGTTAAATTAATTCGTGTAATGCCAAATACTCCAGCTTTAGTAGGAGAGGGTATGATGGCAATATGTCCTGGAAAATTAATTACTGATGAAGATAAAAAGATGGTATTAGAGATTTTAGGAAGCTGTGGTAGAACAGAAATTGTACCAGAATCTTTAATGGATGTAGTAGTTTCGGTAAGTGGTAGTTCACCGGCCTATGTCTTTATGTTTATTGAAGCGATGGCAGATGCAGCAGTTGCAGATGGTATGCCGCGAGCAATGGCTTATGAATTTGCAGCTCAGTCAGTTATTGGCAGTGCAAAACTATTATTAGAAACGGGAAAGCATCCAGGGGAATTAAAGGATATGGTATGCTCACCAGCTGGAACAACAATTGAAGCAGTTCGAGTATTAGAAGAAAAAGGCTTTAGAAGCTCTGTTATCGAAGCGATGAAAGCTTGTACAAAAAAATCGAAAGAACTTTAGAATTGGTGATGCATATGCAAAAAAGACCTTATAAAAGTACGATACAAACAATAATTCTATTGGTAGTATTACTATGTTTATTTGGTGTATTCATGGTCTTTCATGTATTAGATAAAAATACAGGATTTTTTAAGTTTACTGGACAAACAGCTACAGGGACAAAAATTACAGAGCATATATTTTCCGATTATGATGCTTGTGTGGTATTTTGTTGGAGTCCATCTAAAGAGTCTGATGGAACAGTAGCGAAACAGATGAATGATTACTATGAACAATTAAAGCAAGACCATATTGGATTTATTGGAATTATAGTGGATGATTCATCGATTGAAGATTTGCAACAAATTAAGGATTTGAAGTATCCCAATATTATTTTAGAAAAAAATAATATTAAAAGTGATAAAATGACAAACTACATTGTTTCACATGAGGGAAAGATAATCGGTAAATCCATTACTGGAAATCTTTATTTAAACTCTAGTATTGCAGACCAATATTTAAGCAAAGCATTGGGAAAAAATAGTAACTCTTGTGCGAAAGCCAATTTGGTAGTAAAGGAAAAAGTAGATTTAGCGGTTGTATCAAATCAAGTGATTCCACCGAAAAAGACGAAGAATACGAGTAAAAAAGCTACAGGGAAAATAACCAAAGAAAAATTAAATACAAAAGATTTGAAAAAGAGATTTATAGACGGTCAAATTGTAGTAATGGGAGATTCACTAGCAATGGGATTAATAGAATATAATCTATTAGATTCTCAATCCGTAGTTGCAAAGCGTGGAGCAGGTATGGCAACGATTGATAAGCATATCGCTACAGTATCTAAAATGCTACCAAAGATTGTTGTTTTAGAATATGGATTAAACGATATCGAATATTACAATGGAGATGCCAAGCATTTTATCCGTTTATATGAAGAGAAAATAAATAAGATACAAAAACAATTGCCCGATGCAACAATTTATATTTGTAAGGTTACTCATATAAAACAATCAACGTTAAAAAAACGTCCATTGTTTAAGCATGTGGATGATTACAATCAAGCGATTGAAAAATTATGTAAAAAGAAAAAGATTTCTTATCTATCAACGGATTATTTGATTGATAAATATTCTAGTGATGGAATTCATCCTACATTTAGTTACTATAAATATTGGGCAGCATATATTGCGGAGGTAGCAGGTATTTGAGTTGGATAAAAAATTACGGGATGTTAATCGTAAAAATTTTAATGGTCGTAGTCTTAGGTGGATATATTATAATTCTAATTAATTCAAATCAAGTTGCCGATAAGAAGGTAGAGGATATTGCTGCCTCTTATTCACAGCTTATTGATTCAAAATCTGCTGAAAAGAAAGGCTATCAACAATTGAAACAATATTATGGTTTGAATGATGGAGATTTAGATGGTTATGTCTATTATGGACCAATATCGATGATGGATGTAACAGAGGTTTTAATTGTAAAGGTATCTGGTAGTAGTCAATGTGAAGATGTTGAAAAAGTGATGGAGAAACGTTTATCAGAACAGAAGAACAATTTTAACGGATATGGAACCAATCAAATGGATTTGTTGGACCATTCCGTGATTAAGTCAAAGGGAAAATATGTGTTTTTTGCAGTTGCAGAAAATGCAGATGAAATTACAGAGAAATTTCTTAAGGCAATTAAGAAATAAGCGGAGAACTCATGGTTTTTAGTAGTGTTATCTTTATTTTTACATTTCTTCCGATTGTATTATTTTTATATTATATTATACCGAGTAAGAAGTGGAAGAATCTAATTTTATTTTTGGCAAGCTTAGTGTTTTATGCATGGGGAGAGCCAGTTTATATATTTTTAATGTTATTTTCGACGATTTGTACTTATATTTTGGGATTAGATATTGCAAATTGTAAGAAGAATGGACAACAAAAAAAAGCACGAAATTCTATGATTTATGCAGTGGTCTTGCAGATTATGATTTTAGGATTTTTTAAGTACTATGGATTCGTGGTAGGAAACATTAATCAAATTTTTAATGTAAATATTCCAATACATACATTAGCATTGCCAGTGGGTATTTCATTTTATACGTTCCAAAGTTTATCGTATATTGTTGACTTGTATCGAGGAGATATTAAAGTTCAAAAAAGTTATATTAACTATGGTCTATATGTAGCAATGTTTCCACAGCTTGTTGCAGGTCCAATTGTACGTTATGCAGATATTGAAAGACAGTTGTTGTATCGCAGATTTACGAAGGAACAATTTGGACGAGGTGTGTGTAGGTTTATTATTGGTTTAGGGAAAAAGGTGATTTTTGCAGACCAGATTGGACAATTGTGGACAACAATTAGTACTTACGATACGTCTAATATGTCAGTTTCAGCAGCATGGCTTGGGATTATCGCGTATACATTACAATTATATTTTGATTTTAGTGGTTATTCTGATATGGCAATTGGGTTAGGACATATGTTTGGGTTTAGTCTAAGAGAAAACTTTAAATATCCATATCTTTCGAAGTCGATTACAGAATTTTGGCGCAGATGGCATATTTCACTTGGAACATGGTTTAGAGAGTATATTTATATTCCATTGGGTGGAAATCGAGTATCTACAGGAAAACATATAAGAAATATCTTAATTGTATGGATGGTTACAGGCCTATGGCATGGTGCGAATTGGACCTTTCTATTTTGGGGGCTTTACTATGGATTGCTCTTATTGGGAGAAAAATATTTATATGGTAGAATTTTAGTAAAGCTACCAGGAATTTTTAGACATATCTATACGATGTTTGCTGTAATAATTGGTTGGATTTTCTTTGCATCTGACAGCTTATCTGTTGCATTTAAATATATTGCAGCGATGTTTGGAGCAAGTGGAATATTTGTCGATTCGGTAGCGAAGTACTATTGGAGTAGTTATATGATATTAATGCTTGTTATGATAGTGGCATGTGCTCCATTAGGAAGTGCAATCAATCGTTACCTATTAGACCGTGAAGATTATTTAGGTAAAATATGGGAAGGTGTTTCTACAGTTGGTTATATATTAATATTAATTATATCTGTAGTGTATTTAGTAACAGAAACTTATCATCCATTTTTATACTTTAGATTTTAGCTGGAGGAAGAAATATGATAAATCAAAATGAGCGCAGTAGCTATCAGATAAAAAGAGACGTGATTAGTCGTAAGTTGCTCTATATCTTTATTTTTCTTTTAGCTGCATCTTTCTTAATTCATAGTTTCACAAAGACAAAGGAATATTCAGAAAGAGAAAATCGAAATTTAGCACAAAAGCCTGATATTAGTTGGGAAAAAATCACAAATGGAACATTTATGAGTGAATATGAGGAATATGTATCAGACCAATTTGCTTTTCGTGACATTTGTGTTGTTTTTCGAAGTGCATTTAGCAGTTTTTTAGGTAAGAGTGAATCGAATGGAGTTTATAAGTCAAAGAATGGATATTTAATTCAGGATTTTAAAAAGCCTGATAAGGAAAATATGCGTAAGCAGGTAAATGCAATTTATGATTTTACAAAAGAGTATCCAAAACTTCATCATTATATTGCAATTGCACCGAATGCAGTTTCTGTATTATTTGATAAATTGCCAAAGGATGCACCAGTTTATGACCAGAATCTTTATATTAATGAATTAGAGAAAGAACTAGGAAGTGACCTTAAATTCATTGATTTAAGAAAGAGCTTGACAGCTCATAAAAAAGAGTATATTTTTTATAAAACAGACCATCATTGGACGACATTAGGTGCATGGTATGGTTATCAGAAAATTGCAAAAGAAATGGGATTAAAAAATGGGCTTTTGACAAAGTATGAAGTATTAGATGTAACAAGTGCATTTCAAGGAACGTTATCTGCTACAAGTGGATATGGAACTTATACCTATGATACGATTTCTACTTATATTGATAAAGAAGATAAATTATCTACATTAGTCTATTATGTAGAAGAACAGGATAAAGAACCTACCTTATATAAAAAAGAAGCATTAGAAAATCGAGATAAATATCAAGTATTTTTAGGTGGAAATCACCCATTAATAGAAATTGATACGAATGCCAATTCGAAAAAGACATTGTTGATTTTTAAAGATTCTTATGCCAATTGTGTGATTCCATTTTTAGCACATGATTATAAAAAAATAGTAGTTGTTGACCCAAGATATTACTATGGTGATTTGAAGGAATTGATGACTTCGAAAAAAATAAATGATGTGTTGTATTTATATAATGCAGATACATTTTCAACGGATACATCATTAGCATCACTGTTAGCAAATAGCTTGCAAGAGTAGAGTAGAGGTTAGGTTGTTAAGTTATGAAAGAATTAATTATGCAAATATATCGGGCAATGGCATGGATTATGATTCAGATTGCCACCCCACCTGGAAATTTTTTTAATGATAAGAATACAGTAGCTTCATTTGTTTATACAGCTATTTTATTTATAGTTGCCTTTGCTCTTGTTGTTGTAGTGGTAAAAAAGATAAAATCAAGACCGAAATGGACTTATATTGGCGTTGGAGCGTTTCCAATTCTAATTATTACTCATTGTGCAGCACTAGAGTTAAATAAACAAGATTTATTTAAACAGGATTTTTATCAAAATTGGCTTGTACTTTTATTAATACTTGTTGCGATTGGATTTTTAATTGTAAACTTTATACTAAGCAAAGAAGAAGGGCGTAATATTGCTTTATTATGGCTTTCAGAATATCTATTAGGTTCTGGAATTGTAAGAGTATGGCAAAATGGTTGGACAGGTACGAGATATCGTTTTTCTAAGATATTATGGGTTCAAGAGATTATGCCCGTACTAAACAAGGAGTTTCTAGATAGTAAGTTTCCATCAGTTAATTATACGATTATTTGTGTGATTCTTTTAATTGCTATTTGCATTAGTGTGGAATTTATCATTCGCTATGCTAAAACATGGTTAAAAGAAAGTAAGTTAGGTTTTAGGGGGCTGATAACAACTCAGGTACTAGTCAGCGTTCCATATATCGCTTATAATAACCATAGTGGCTTAAGATGGACGCCCATTGAAACGATGTTAATGTTATCATCCTTCTTTGTAGGAATGATTTTGTATCTGCTAATATTTTTAGAGCAATTAAATAAAAAGGATAAAGCGGGCTGTATTTCTGTTGTAGCAGTAGGTGGAGCTGGTATTTTATCTATTTGGGCTTTATATATTAGCAAGGCAATTGTAAATAACACAAGTATTGATAAGCTTTTTAGTTTCGTAAATGGGTGGATGAATTATGTGTATGAGAAAAATCCATTTTCCACTTTTACAAGAGTAAACAGTCAACCGCTACTTGTACAAAAATTTATGTATGGATTGGCACTTGTACTTACTGTACTATTAGTCTATGTTACAGCAAAGGTTGTAATAGATGATAAAGGAAAGGCACAAATCATTAGTAAGTTTTTAGTCGAACCATTGAGTGTGGTTTGGGTAAGAAATTGTGTACTATTTATTCAAATTCCATTGATTTTATCTTGGATTAATAGTGTATACAGTCGTGTACTTGGCGATTGGTTTGGTATTACCGAGATGATTTTACAAATTTTATGCTGTTTTGGTATTGGATTAGTAATAGCAGCAATTATTATTCCAATTCCTAGCAAAAAAAGTATACAACAGGTTGGAGCTTTTGTATTAGGAATATTGACAGGAATACTCCCAGCAACCATCTTGCCATTAGTACTATCATGGATTTAAAGGAGAGACACTATGACAAAACAAGAATTTTTAAATTTAACAAAACAGGGAATCGTAGTTTTAGATGGAGCAACTGGTTCTTGTTTAAAGGAAGCTGGAATGCCAAATGGAGTTTGTACAGAACTTTGGGCATTGGAAAATAAAGAGGTAGTAATTAATTTACAAAGAAAGTATGCACAGGCAGGAAGTCAAATCATTTATGCACCTACATTTGGAGCAAATCGTGTTTCACTTAAGATGCATGAATTAGAGGACCGATTAGAGGAATTAAATAGACAGTTAGTAGCACTTTCTAAAGAAGCAGTAGGAGAAAAAGCACTCGTGGCAGGAGATATTTCTACTACTGGTAAAATGTTAGAATTTGATATTTCAAAAGATGAAATGTTAGAGGTATATAAAGAGCAAATTCGTATTTTAGCAGATGAAGGAGTAGATTTGCTTGTAGGAGAAACTTTACTTAGTGTAGACGAAGCAATGGTTATTTTAGAAGCTGCAAAGGAAATATGTGATTTGCCAGTAATGATTACACTTACTGTTCAGGAAAGTGGATTTACTTTATATGGTAGTGATGCAGTGGATTCCATTAAGAAATTACAGGAAAATGGAGCAGTAGCAGTAGGACTTAATTGTTCGGTAGGACCAGATCAGTTAGCTCCAATCATCGCTAAAATGAAAGAGGTTGCAACCATTCCAGTAATTGCAAAACCAAATGCAGGTCTTCCAGAAGTAAATCCAGATGGAAGTGTTCATTACAATGTAACAGAAAAAGAGTTTGCGAAATCAATGAAAAAAATAGTAGAGGCTGGCGCAGACATTGTAGGGGGATGTTGCGGTACAACGCCTAAATTTATTGAGGAGCTTGTAACAACAGTGAAATAGGGGAAACACATGAGCTTAGAAAAAAAGCGTACTTTTATTGAAAAGGCATATGAAATTCTGGTAAATGAGGGACCAGAAGGCATCAAAATTCGACGTTTGGCAAAGGAACTTAATTGTACAAGTACCGTTATTTATCGATATTTTGATAATTTAGAGCATTTAACGGCTTTGGCATCGATTCGTCTGTTAAGAGATTATATTAGTGATTTTAGAAGTCTTGTTAGTAACCCACAGATTTTATCAGATCCATATGGGTTAAATGTTAAGATGTGGGAGTGTTTAGCAGGGTATGCTTTTGAAATATTCGGATACCTATAAAGAAGAAGGCGTTGCTAAAAAGGCAGCAGATGAATTTATTGAGATTATTAAGAATTTAGAGGAAAAATACAGAAAGAAATCATAAAAAGATGCCGCATTAATTTGCGGCATCTTTCTTTAACATCTTAAAGATACTAAGACAAATGGCTAATAAAATAAATGAATTACCACGTCTGAAAGGCGTTCCACGCATTCAGGCGTGGTTTCTGTTTTCTTCCTCTAAGTGGCTTATGGCTATTCACAAAGCCCTATCCCAGTGGGATTACATGATTTCTATTACAAATTACGCAACCTTCTTACGATTTAATCTCTTTGATTTCGAATGGCTTAAAATGACCGTACGCTTTTGTCTTTCCTTTAATTCTTGTCTTTTTTCATAATTCGGATGAACAATAATCTCTATGTCTGCAAAATTAGGTGTATTTGATTCTGTAAATGCATGAGGAAATGCTTTTCTTAAAATATTTGCACTTCCATTTAAATCCGCATTTAAAAGATGTCCCTCTTTACTTTGATATAATCCTTGACAACCTTTTACTCCACGTTTTCCAGAAAAAGTATACGTCTTATTTTCCTCTTTTTTATATACAGGAATAAAATCATGGTCTGAAAAAGAAGCTTTCGAAGTATAACTTTCTTCTTGACATACGCAATGAATCCCTTTTTCATTTGCTAAATATTTTATGATATTTTTCAGCATCTGATAAGGAATGGCTACAAAGTTTTGATTGTTTGTTTTTCCTAGATTCGATTTTTGTTTCAAAAGGGTATTTTCACCGAGTACAATGGTGTCGATACGATGTTCTACGCACCATAATACAAAGTGTTTTGTCACTTTATGCATCAGATCTGAAATCTGGTCATTTCTTTTTCTTGTTAGTTTATGAAATTCATCGGTTGGTACGAATTTTACGAATACGATATTCTTTTTTATTAGATTTACTCATTATAATGCCTCCTTTTCTGTTTGACTTTCTAATTCAGTTGTAATAAAATTCTGAAAAACATTAGTTATCACGATAACATCATGCAGAAACCTCACAATCAGCAAAATAATGAAAAAATATTTAATACATCGAAATTGTATTGAAAAAATAATAAATACTAACTATTTTTCAGGAATTCCTTTTGCTTTCTGCTGTTATCATGATAACGAATTGTAATCTTGTTTAAAATGAATAAAAAACACTGCTAAGTAATTTTTTAGCAGTGTTTTTATACAAATTTACTAATAATTGGGATTCGTTTGAGGACTAAAGTTATTAAGTATCCCAGTATAAAAATCAGTCCACAATACAGAAAAGCCGAGAACATATTATGAAAATGAAATTTCATATGAATTTCAAGTTCACTTTTTATAAAGATATGTAAAAGATAAATGCCAAGAGTGCATCCACCCATTGATTCAATCAATTTATTTATCCAATTTGGGAAAGAAATATGTTCAAATAAATATTTACAAGTAACAAAGATAGCAATGCAGTTAATAAATACAAAAGTTTTATGGAAGGTTTGAGAATGACCTTCATTTAGGATTCCAGTGATATCTGCTTTTAAACAAGTTAAATAACTAGAAAAAACAATGGCACTAATATTTACAATCCATAAAAGAAAAATCCTTTTCTTATTCCAAAATCCTTCAAGCCTTGTCTGTAAGAAATATCCAAGACAAGGATATAAAAGGAGGCTAGAACATACCCAACTGATTCGAAAGTTGTGATTTAAAATGTATTCATCTTGTCCAAGTAAATATTGAAAACTTGGTAGTAAGGAGGAAAAACTAAAAGCCAATGCAGATAGATATAAAAAGTCTTTATTACCAAGAGATTTTACAAATTTTCTTAATAAAGGAATTCCCATAAGCATCGGGATATAGGCATATAAATACCAAAATGAAAAGTTCCAACTAGAGTTATAAAATTGTTCAAAAAACTCGTCAAAATCAAATGAATTGCCAGTTGTATGAAGGTCATAAAAATAATAGAAAAAAGACCATACAACTAATATTAAAACCATTTTAAAAATCCGTCGTCTCCAAAAATTCCAAAGAGATTCTTCTTCACGATTTAATAACAAGGAACCTGAAATCGTATAAAATAATGGCACTGAAAAAGTGCAAAAAATAGAGATAAATAAATAAATCCAAAACTTTAAGCTGTTACGATTGCAAGAAGCAAATAAGAAAAATCCGTTGCTTTTTGTATGATTGAAAATAACAAAAAAACAGGCTAAAATCCGCATAAATTCAATGTCGAGACGCTTTTTTGTAGTCATAAATAGTTTATTCTTCCTTCTTCTTAGTATGAATGAGCACCCAAATAAGTAATAAAATTAAAATTGGGATTGCAATAATTGGGGCAGTAATAATTGGCTCAATTTGGAAAGCATCCGCGGTTACATAGATGTTCTTTTGTTCAACTGTCTTAATTCTGTGACCTCGAACAAGAAGACGATGGGTATTAATTCCATAAGGAGTACAGGTCATAAGTGTACAGTAATCCTTACCACCTTCAATTTGTAAATCATCAACATTTTCAGGCACGACAATTGCAAGATGGTCTACTTCATAAGTAAGTACACGGTTTAAAATGGTAATGGTAAAAGTATCACCCACCTCCATTTTATCAAGGTCTGTAAAAAGCTTGGCACTTGGAAGTCCACGGTGGGCAGATAGAACCGAATGGGTACTTTCACCACCAACAGGCAGACTGCTACCCTCTAAATGTCCAACTGCAACTTCTAGTGTGTCGACATCAATGCCATGATAAATTGGAAGCTCTACTCCGATTTTTTGAATCGTGATATAACCCATAACACCAGTTCCAGAGATATCTAAAATATCATTGTAACCACTTAGCCTATTAGGATAATAAAATAAATCTGGATTTTTTGCAAGAGCTTGATTGTATTCATCTGCAGCTTTAAAGTAAGCAGCATAGTCCTTGTCGGTCATCTTTTTTACACTCTTATCGTAACTGGCAATGGCTCTTGATTGGTTACGTTGGTTGATATAGTTACTGATGGTGGGGTAGAGTAGAATGCAAAGACCTAGAAGAAAGAGTAAAATTAAAAGAATGGTACTAAAATTTTTCTTTTTTTTCATTCGAACTCCTTACATAAAAATTAGGCGGGCTCTTAGCCCGCCCAGTTTGTATTTTAAATTAATTATTTAGCGTTCATACGTCTCTTGGTGATTAGTAAGATTGCGGTTGCAAGCATTAGAAGTCCACCAATGGTGTAGAACATTGTGGTACCAAGACCACCGGTTGCAGGAAGGACGGTACCTTTGTTGTTTTCGATGGTTACATTAACGGTACCTTCGTTTAAATTTCCAGGTGTAGCAGCAGCTTCTCCAACGGCAACTTCAAGGTTAGTAAGAGCTTTTTTAGCATCTGCATCTGTCCAGGTTTGACCATTATTTGTAGTTGCTGTAATTGTAAGTTTGATTTCATTTGCTAATTGGTTGTAGCCTGAAGGAGCTTGGGTTTCTTTTAAATAGTAAGTTCCAGCGTCTAAACCGATTACTTTGAATAAACCGTTTTTGTCAGATTTTAATGTAGTACCGTCTTTTTCTGTATCAGCCCAACCAGTTACTTTGCCATTAGTATTAACTTGTACCCATTTGTTATCTGCATTTTTTAATTTAAATTCTGCATCTTTTAATTTGGTGTCAGGGTTTTCACCATCAACTTTAGGATCTTAAGCGGGAATCCTCGGTAATTCAATTACCGAGATGAAAGCGTAAAAAAGCAAACATTTTTTCTTAAAATGCTTGCTTTTTCTTTACCTTTATGATATACTATATGTAT